>NZ_JBHYUG010000106.1:0-29772 GCF_042749375.1 Streptomyces sp. NPDC059477
GTCAGTGCCCACCAACCCCGGCCCCACCCCCACCCGGGGGGGGCCCCCGGGCGGGCCCACCGCCCCCCCCCCGGCCCCGCCCCGCCCGCCCCGGCCCCATTTCGTACGTCTGTGCGTGAGGCTTCCGCGCGGTACGTGAGGCGTCTGTACGGTCCGTACCGTCTGTACGTCTTCGGAGGTCCCGTCACGCGGCCTGGTGGGCCAGCAGGGCCGCGGCGGCGATCAGTACGGCCAGCAGCGCGATCAGGGTCATCGGGTTGAGGCCCGCGAAGAGATTCTCCTGCCGCAGTCGCTGGCGATTGGCCCGGCAGACGGGGCAGCGGCCCTCGCTCACGGGCGCCGCACAGTTCGCGCACACCAGCCGGTCGTACGTCATGCGCTCGCCCTCCTCACGGGTTCGTCCCACTCGGTTCAACGGTGGTGAGTCCATGAACGTTCCCCACTCCACTGTGCCAGGTTCCGCCCGGTGGTGCGTCCTGTCGCTCCGAGCGGGTGTCCCTCGGGGGTGCGGGAGGCCCCGCCGGAAAGTCACCGGCGTACAAAAGGCACAAGCGTCGCGCAACCGGGACCGGTGACTGCGGGGGTGTGCCCCGGTCGCGTATGGTCACGCACATCTACCCCCGGCGACCCGTGGTGCATCCGTGATCCGATTCGACAATGTCTCCAAGGTCTACCCCAAGCAGACCCGCCCCGCACTCAGGGATGTGTCCCTGGAAGTGGAGAAGGGTGAGTTCGTGTTCCTCGTGGGGTCCTCCGGCTCCGGGAAGTCCACCTTTCTGAGGCTGGTCCTCCGTGAGGAGCGGTGCAGCCACGGTCAGGTGCACATCCTGGGCAAGGACCTCGCCCGGCTGTCCAACTGGAAGGTGCCGCAGATGCGGCGCCAGCTGGGGACGGTCTTCCAGGACTTCCGGCTGCTGCCGAACAAGACGGTCGCCGAGAACGTGGCCTTCGCCCAGGAGGTCATCGGCAAGTCCCGAGGCGAGATCCGCAAGTCCGTGCCGCAGGTGCTGGAGCTGGTCGGGCTCGGCGGCAAGGAGGAACGGATGCCGGGCGAGCTGTCCGGCGGTGAGCAGCAGCGCGTCGCCATCGCGCGTGCCTTCGTCAACCGGCCCAAGCTGCTGATCGCCGACGAGCCCACC
This sequence comes from Streptomyces sp. NPDC059477, assembly GCF_042749375.1. NCBI lineage: Bacteria > Bacillati > Actinomycetota > Actinomycetes > Kitasatosporales > Streptomycetaceae > Streptomyces > Streptomyces sp. NPDC059477. Next base: position 1,140 of record NZ_JBHYUG010000106.1, read on the forward strand.
GGCAACCTCGACCCGCAGACCTCCGTCGGCATCATGAAGCTGCTCGACCGGATCAACCGGACCGGTACGACCGTCGTGATGGCCACACACGATCAGAACATCGTGGATCAGATGCGCAAGCGCGTCATCGAGCTGGAGCAGGGCCGCCTCGTCCGAGACCAGGCCCGCGGCGTCTACGGCTACCAGCACTGACCGCCACCGCCCCCGCAGACGTCCACGGAAAGGCTTAACCAGACGCCATGCGCGCCCAGTTCGTTCTGTCGGAGATCGGCGTCGGTCTCCGCCGCAATCTGACGATGACCTTCGCGGTCGTCGTCTCCGTCGCCCTGTCCCTGGCCCTGTTCGGCGGATCGCTCCTGATGAGCGATCAGGTGAACAGCATGAAGGGCTACTGGTACGACAAGGTCAACATCTCGATCTTCCTGTGCAACAAGGCCGACGCCGAGTCCGACCCCAACTGTGCCAAGGGCGCGGTCACCGAGGACCAGAAGAAGCAGATCCTCGCCGACCTGGACAAGATGTCGGTGGTCGACACGGTCACCTTCGAATCGCAGGACCAGGCGTACAAGCTCTACAAGGAGCAGTTCGGCGACTCCCCGCTGGCCAGTTCGCTCACGCCGGACCAGTTGCAGGAGTCGTACCGGATCAAGCTGAAGGACCCGGAGAAGTACCAGGTCGTCGCGACCGCCTTCAACGGGCGGGACGGTGTGCAGTCGGTGCAGGACCAGAAGGGGATCCTGGACAACCTCTTCGAGCTGCTCAACGGCATGAACTGGGCCGCGCGGGCGATCATGGCGCTGATGCTGGTGGTCGCGCTCATGCTGATCGTGAACACCGTGCGCGTCTCCGCGTTCAGCCGGCGGCGGGAGACCGGGATCATGCGGCTGGTCGGCGCCTCGGGCTTCTACATCCAGGCGCCGTTCATCATGGAGGCCGCGGTCGCCGGGCTGATCGGCGGGGCGGTCGCCTGCGGCTTCCTGGTGACCGCTCGATACTTCATCATCGATCACGGCTTCGCGCTGTCCGAGAAACTGACCTTGATCAATTTCATCGGCTGGGACGCCGTCCTCACCAAGCTGCCGCTGATCCTCGCGACCAGCCTGCTGATGCCCGCCTTCGCCGCGTTCCTCGCGTTGCGCAAGTACTTGAAGGTGTGACACACGCCCCCAGGGCCGGGGGGGGGGGCCCCCCCCGACGGGGTGAGGTCCGCGGGAACGGTGGTGTGGCTCAGCCGACGCGGGTCAGCCGACGCGGGTCAGCCGATGCGGGTGAGCCGGTCCTGCCAAGCAGGCTCGGCCAGGTCCCCCTGGAGCGCGACCGGCACCGAGACCGCGCCGCCGCCACTGCCGTCACCGACGGTCAGCGAACCGACCTCGGTACCGGCCTTCGCGGTACGCGGCAGTTCCTTGGGCGCGAAGGACACCTTCACCTCAAGCCCGGCCCAGCCCACCGCGGTGACATCACGGGTGACGACGACCGGGGTACGGCCGCCGAGACCGTCGTCGACGTACCCGACGACATCGCCCTTCTTCAGGATGGTCTGCGCGGTCAGCGCGGCCTGCGCGGCCCGCATGAGCTGGTCACCGGCGGACAGCGCGCCCTGGAGGATCGTGTTGTCCGAGCCGCCCGCGGGCTGGCGCACCACCGCGCCGACGATGGTCCGGGTCTCGCCGCCGATGTCCTTCGTCGCCGCGAAGACCAGATTGCCGAGCGCGGAGGTGGTGGTGCCGGTCTTGATCCCGACGACGTCGTTGTAGCCGACGAGCTGGTTCCAGTTGGAGTGGTTGACGCCCTTGTAGTCGTCGTACGACATCATCGCGGCGACCTCGCGGAAGGCGGGCTGCTCCATCGCGGTTTTTGCCAGCTTCACCTGGTCCACGGCCGTGGAGACCGTCGTGTCGTTCAGCCCCGAGGGGTCGGTGTACGTGGTGTCGGTCATGCCGAGGTCCGCGGCGGCGGCGTTCATCTTGTCCACGAACGCCTGGTCCGAGGTCGCGTCCCAGCGGGCCAGCAGGCGGGCCACGTTGTTCGCCGACGCGATCAGGATGCTCTCCACCGCCTCGCGCTCGGAGATCTGGTCACCGGCGGTGACATCGACCGTGGACTCCTGCCCGGCGTCCGACTCGTCCTCGGCCCGCTGATCGATGTCGATCATCGGCCCTTCCTCGCCGCTCTTGAGCGGGTGGTCGCGCAGGATGACGTACGCCGTCATGACCTTGGCGACACTGGCGATCGGCATGGGCTCCTGCTCACCGGACGAGCCGAACGAGCCGATGCCCTGGACGTCGAGAGCGGCCTGCCCGTCGGCGGGCCAGGGAATGTCTACCTTTTCGCCGCTCTCGCCACTCTCGCCGTTCTCGCCCCCGAAGGTGTGACTGTCCTGCGCGGTCAGCTCCAGGGACGGGGCGGGGAGCGGGCGTACGGTCTGCACGATCGCAAACACCACGAGCAGGAGCAGGACCAGGGGGGTCCAGATCTTGACCCGCCGGACCACCGTCCGCAACGGGGTCGCCGCGGGCGGTGGGGTGTTCGTCAGCTCCGCCAGCAGATCCAGCGGCGGCCTCGGCGGCAGCGGCTGCTGCGTCGTGCGGTCGGGCTCGACGCGGGGCAGCGCGGTGGTCCGCTCGGCGCCGGGGGGTGCCTGCGCCTCCAGCGGCTTGAGCGCGATGAACCTGCTGGTGCGCTCCGCTTCGGACTCGGGGGGGAGCTTGAGTGTGGTCGTGGGCTGATCGACGCGGCCGGCTCCGCGGCCGGCTCCGCCGCCGTCTTGGGCTGCGGCGCGGGCCTCGGCTTCGCCTTCGGCCCTTGCCGTGTTCCCACCCGCACCACCCGTGCGGCTCTCGTCGACGGCTGCGGGTGGCCCCTGCGGGGGGCGATCGCCGCTGGCGGGCGCGGGTGCGTTGGTGGTGGGCTCGGGGGTGCCGCGGGTGGGCCCGGTTGTGCCGCCGGTGTGTTCGGCCGTGCGGGCGGACAGGCCGTCCGTGCGTCCAGACGTGGCGTCGGCCGGTACGGGGGTGTCGCTGACCTTCGGCGCGTCGGCGTGCCGTGCGGCTTCGGCCGCCGTGCGCCGATCGGCGTCACCTTCGGTGCGCGGCTCGCCTCCGGCGCCGGGGTGCCGCTTGGCGTCAGTACCGGGGTGCCGCTTGGCGTCGGCCTCGGCTGTGCGCCGCCCTTCGGCCTCGGCGAGGTGCTCGCGCCTCTCGGCGGGGTGCCCGGCGTCGGCCTCGGAGGGCTGCTGGGGCTCAGGGGCGGTGCCCTCCCCGGCTTCAGCCTCAGCGTCGGGCTCGGAGGTAGCTCCGGCGGGCTTCCCGGCCCCGGGCGCGGTGTCCCGTACCGGCTCGGATCCCGATGTCGTGTGTCGCCGGGCTTCAGCCTGAGGGTCGGGAGCCTGAGGGTCGGGCTCGGAGGTAGCTCCGGCGGGCTTCCCGGCCCCGGGCGCGGTGTCTCGCACAGGCTCGGATCCCGGCGTCGTACGCCGCCCGGCTTCAGCCTGAGGGTCGGGCTTCGAGGCAGTCCCGGTGGGCTTCCCGGCCCCGGGCTCCGGCTCGGTTCCCGGCGTGGTGCGCCGTCCGGCCTCAGATCCGGCGTCCCTGTCCGCCACGGGCTCGGCGTCCCCTGCGGCCCCTGCCGCGCGGGTCTCTCGTACCGAAGCGGCCGGGTTCGTCTCCCCGGCAGGCTTCCCGTCCTTCGGGGTCTCCGGCGTCTTTACCGCCGCCGGGGCACCCTCGGGGGCCCCCAGAGCACCCTCAGGGGCCTCCTGGGCGCCCGCAGGGGCCGTTCGGGGGGCTCGGGGCACTCCGGAGCCTCCGGCGGCGTCAGCGGCCTTCTCCCGCGCTCCCGCGCTTCCGGGCGTGCCGGTGCTGTCCGCCGGGGCCGCTGTCGTCCCCGCCGCGCTGTCGAAACGGTTCGCCGCCCCGTCGGTCCTCAGGACCTGCGTGGCACCGCCCACGTCCCCGTCGGCCGTCCCGGCGGCTTCGGACACCTGCGCGGAACCGGACGCGCTCCCGGCGCCCGACGCGAGCACGGAGCCGGAAGTCCTCCCGGCGCCCGCCGCGTTGCCAGACCCATCCGGGCCGCCCCGGCCCTCGCCCGCCGCCGGGCCGGAGTCACTCGCGCGCTGGCCCTCGGTCACCGTCGGACCGGATTCGTCCGCGTCCTGGCTGGAGTGGCTCGCGCGCTGGCCCCCGGTCACCGTCGGGCTGGACCCGTCCGTGCCCTGGCTGGAGCGGCCCGCGCCTCCGCCGCCGGTCACCGTCGGGCTGGACCCGTCCGTGTCCTGGCTGGAGCGGCCCGCGCCCGGCTCCTCGGTCACCGCCCGGCCGGACCCGTCCGCACCCTGGCTGGAGCCACCCGCGCCTCCACCCCCGGTCACCGTCGAGCCGGACCCGCCCGCACCCCGGCTGGAGCCACCCGCGCCCCCGCCCCCGGTCACCGTCTGACCGGAGCCGCCCACGCCCTCGTCGTCCCCGTCTCCCGCATTGCCGGAGCCGCTGAGGTGGCCGTGCGCCGCCTGGCCGGAGCGACCCCCGTCGCCCGTATCGGCGGAGCCGCCCCCGTCGCCGTCCCCCGCCCGGCCGGAGCCGTCGGTGTCATGGGCCGCTCCACGGCCGGAGTCGCCGGTGTCACCAGCCGCTCCCCGGCGGGAGCCACCCCCGTACCCGCCGGAATCCTCCCCGTCCCGGCGTTCGCCGGAGTCGTCCGTGGGCTCGGCAGCCGGGGTCCGGTCCCCGGGGGTCACCCAGGTCGCCACTGCCTCGCGGAGGCGGGTGGGGTCGTCGAGGGGCGGGATCGTGAGGATCCGGGTCGCGGAGTCCGTGGTGCCGTTGCGTTCGGCCGGGTCTCGGGAGACGGCGAGGCGCGGGTCGCGGGGATCAGGAACCGGGGCCCCGGTCCCCGACGTCGGTTCCGCCGACGACTCGCGCTGCTTCGACCTGTCGGGGGACTCGCCCGCCACCGATGCCTCCTCCGTGCGCCACACGCTCTCGCGCGCTGTCCGAACCATGTACCAGTGTCCTGTGTGGGGGCCTGGCCCCTGCGGTAGACGAGAACGACATACCTATCGGTTCCACTACGAACCGGTCACGCACCCTCGACAGACCAATGTGAGAGGAGTCACCCTGTCACTCATCCACGCGGGGAGGCATGGATGGGCAGGAGCCGCAGAACAATTCCGGAAGAGCTTCTGCTGCTGGCGCTGGACCCGACCACGGGTACCACCGCACAGCCGCAGTCGCTCGACCTCGGTCTGGCCGGAGCGCAGCTAGTGGAGCTGGCGCTGGCCGGACGGATAGCCCCAGATGGGGATCGTATCGCCGTGGTGGCACCACGGCCGACAGGAGATCCGACTCTGGACAGCGCGTTGGAGCTGCTGCGCAGGCGTGGCGCTCCGGTGCGTGCCGTCCACTGGATCGGCGGGCCACGACTGGGGCTTCGCCAGACGTATCTCTCGCATCTGGAGCGGTGCGGCATGGTGCATGCCGTGGCGGGCCAGATGTGCGGGGTGCTGCCGACGACTCGCTACCAGGCGACGGACACCGACATCAGCCGGGAGATCAGAACCCGGCTGGACTCCGCGATCCGCACCGGCGTACCGCCGGACCCGCGGACCGCGGCGCTCGCCGCCCTGGCGCACGCGGTCGGGCTCGGCAAGCACCTGTACCCGGGCAACGAGGGGCGTTCCTCTCGATCCCGGCTACGGGACCTGATCAGGCACGACCCGATGGGCGGTCTCGTCGCGCACGCGGTGATGGACGTCCAGAACGGTGTGGGAGCACAGCCGCGCCGCAACCCGGCGACGGCCGCGCGTCCGGCCCCGGCGGGCAGGCCCGCGGCGGAACCCGCTCGCGGGGTTCCGGCGCAGCCGCACCGGAGTTCCATGGCACGTGCCGTGGCTCACTGAGCCGCAGCCACGGCAGCACACGCGCCAGGAACACCGGAACGCGCGGTGACAAGCCGGCACGAACGGTCGTGCCGGTACGACCGTATGCCCCTAGACCCGGTTCGGGAGCCGCTGGTCCGAGCGGGGTGGTGAGACCTTCGTGGCCTCGCCGCCCCGCTCGGCCGTGTTTCCAGGCGCTGAGTCGTTCGGGTTTTCAGGGGCAACCAGGGGGCGTGCGGAGGCACAGCGGCGTGAACTGGCGTGTCCTCGCTGCATATCCGCCGTTTCCCAGCGGTAGCAAGCACCTTGATGGCAGTCTGCTCAACAGCAGATACGCATAGTTGCAGTTAATTTTCAGGCACGCAGCCGGAGGTGCACGTCCCGTGGCGTCCAATGTCAATCCCACCGTCAGGCGACGTCGGCTGGGCCAGGAGCTGCGCCGGCTCCGTGAGCTGAAGGGCATGACGGCCGAGGAGGTCGCCGAGCGACTGCTGGTGTCCCAGTCGAAGATCAGCCGTCTGGAGAACGGGCGGCGCAGCATCAGCCAGCGTGACGTCCGCGATCTGTGCGGGGTCTACGAGGTCGAGGACGTCCGGATGGTCGACTCGCTGATGGAGATGGCCAAGGACTCCCGCCAGCAGGGCTGGTGGCACTCCTTCGGCGATATCCCGTACAGCGTCTACATCGGCCTGGAGACCGACGCCGCGAGCCTGCGCGTGTACGACCCGCAGGTCATCCCCGGCCTGCTCCAGACCCGCGGATACGCCGAGTCCCTGATCGTCGGCGCGCTGCCGGAGGCGGCCTCGGCGGACATCGACAAGCGGGTGCAGGTCCGGCTGCGCCGGCAGGAACGTATTTCTGCCGCCGAGAACCCGCTGCGCCTGTGGGCGGTGCTGGACGAGGCCGCGCTGCGCCGCGAGGTGGGCAACAAGCAGGTGATGATCGAGCAGTTGGAACATCTGCTGGAGATGTCCCAGCTTCCGCATGTCACCGTGCAGGTGATCCCGTTCTCGATGGGCGCCCACCCGGGCGTCAGCGGTCAGTACGCGATCCTCGAATTCCCCGACGCGGCCGACTCCAGCGTGGTCTACATCGAGGGCGTCACCAGTGATCTTTATCTGGAGAAGCCGCAGGACGTCGGAAAGTACAGCGTGATGTACGAGCATCTGCGGGCGCAGGCGCTGAATGTCGAGCAGAGCCGCCAATTCATCTCCGACACGGCGAAGGACTACGCCGGAAAGCCCTGACACCTGACAAAGGCACCTGGATTGTGCCCCGTGAATGTGCGGCGGGGCACTGTACAGGGTGGCCCATTGGAGAGGGAAGTCTCCACTGGAATATGCCCCCCGGTCGAGTGAATGGCCGCTCCGCTCAGCAGCGTTGGCGAGTAGCGTCGATCACGCCATCAAGCAACAACGTTGGCGTAAACCGTGTGCCGCACGGTGACAGCAACTCAGCAACTGCTTACCGGAGCGAAAATGGCAATCACACAGGGCGCGACGGACACCTGGATCAAGTCGTCCTACTCCCAGGGCAATGGCGCGTGCGTCGAGATCAAGTCCCCTGTCCTGCCGGCGATGGCCGTCCGGGACTCCAAGGTCCACGACGGTCCCATCCTGGCCTTTCCCACGGACTCGTGGAACGCGTTCGTGACCTCGATCAAGGCGTGAAGGAAGGGTCTTTCTGATCCTTCCTGATTCACCCTGATCTTCTCTGATTCACCACAACTCAACAAGCACCGCCAAGAGAGCCCTCTCGACCAGCCCGCCGTCCTTGCCGAGGGGGCTCGGCTTGTGCCCCGGAGCCACCGGTCGCGCCGCCCCGCCATCCTCCGCCACCGGGCGTGCTGAGCCCGGTGACACAGGACGTGCGGCCCGCCCCAGGGGCGAGGTCAGCCCAGCTGGGCCTCCACCGCGGCGGTCACCTCGGGGGACTCGGGGTCGGTCTGCGGGGCGAACCGGGCGACGACGCCGCCGTCCCGGGCGACCAGGAACTTCTCGAAGTTCCAGCGGATGTCGCCGCTGTGCCCCTCGGCGTCGGCGAAGCCCGTGAGGCGCTGGTAGAGCGGGTGCCGCGCGTCGCCGTTGACGTCCACCTTCTCGGTCAGCGGGAAGCTCACGCCGTACGTCGCCGAGCAGAACTCGGCGATCTCCTCGGCGCTGCCGGGCTCCTGGCCCGCGAACTGGTTGCAGGGCACGCCGAGCACGGTGAGACCGCGGTCCGCGTAGCGCTGCTGGAGGCGCTCCAGACCGGCGTACTGCGGGGTGAGGCCGCACTTGGAGGCGACGTTGACGATGAGGACGGGGCCGCCCGAGTACCGGGGGAGGTCGGCCGGGGTGCCGTTGAGGGAGTTGATCTCGACGTCTAGTACGGAGTTTGCCGTCATGGGGGAATCGTAGGCGCCCCGCTCATGGCGGTTTCGGGGGGTCGGGTGCGGCGGATTCAGGATTCAGGTTTCAAGGGGGTCCGGCCGGGAGCGGCGTCGAGGAGGACCTGGCCCGCCGCCGTCCGCTCGTAGTACACGGACCGGCCGGCCGGGCGGCGCTCGATCAGCCCGGCGTCGAGCAGGACGCGCAGATGGCGGCCGACGGACCCGAGGCTCTGCCCGGTCAGGGCGGTGAGCTGGGTGGTGGTCAGCGGGGTGGCCAGCAGGGCGAGGACGCGGGCGCGGGCAGGGCCGAGGAGCGCGCCGAGGGCGGCCGGTGCCGGGGCCCGGTCCGGGCCGTCGGCCAGCACACCGGCGCAGGGGTAGACGAGGGCGTACGAGTCCGGTTCCTCCCAGGCGACCCAGCCGGTCTGCGGGGTGACCGGCACCAGCAGGAGCTGGGCGCCGGAGATCTCGCGGGGCGGGTACTCATGCCGATTGACCTGGAGGCGGCTCTCGCCGAGCCAGCGGGTGCCGGGCCGCAGGGCGTCCAGCACCGTGGCCCAGCCGCCCCGGCTGACCTGCGCGGTACGGGCGATGACATCGGCCTCCAGGACGCGTCGGCGCCGGGGCCAGGAGGGACGTACGGCGTCCTCCCAGACGTGGGTGAGCAGGCGGGCAGCGCGGTCGGGGAGGTCGTCGCGGTCGAGGACGGGCGGGAGCGGGCCCGCCAGCGAGCGGCGCAGATGGGCGCGGGCGGCGTCCGGGGGCGCGGCGCGGACCCGGGCGAGGCCCGCCTCGAAGCTCTCGCCGTCCCTCGGGGTGGGGGTGAGGAAGTCGGCGATCCAGTCCCGGCCCAGCCCCGAGCGCACCAGCAGGGCGGTCACCGGGTCGGCGGCGAGCCGGGCGCGGTAGGCGGGCAGGTGGGCGCGCAGCCAGGCCGTCTCGCCGGGGTGGGCACCGGCACCCGCGTGCAGCACCTTGAGGGCCGCGAAGGTCTCGGCGAGCGGGGAGAGCAGGAAGCGGCTGCGGGCAAGGGTGTCCGCGTTGACCTGCCACCAGCCCATGCGGGGTCACCGCCTTTGACGAGGGTGCGGAGGACGGAAGGCGGTGACCCGCTACCGGCCTGTGCCGGGTCAGCGCCTCTGATGAGGGTGTGGAGGACGGTAGATGGTGACCCGCCACCGGCCCATGCCGGGTCATCACCTTTCGCGCAGGCGCGAAACGTTACCGAGTGCCATTCCGGCCGCCGGAGACTCCCCTTCATGCGTAGCTACCGGGCACTCTTCCGCACGCCGGAATTCACGCCGCTGTTCCTGGCCTCGGGGACCCAGATCGCGGCCCAGACGGTGGCGGGTCTGGCGCTCGCCACGTTGGTGTACCGGGCGACGGGCTCACCTCTGCTGTCGGCGGTGAGCATGTTCGGCCCGTCGCTGGCCCAGGTGGTGGGGGCGACGTTCCTGCTGTCGGCGGCGGACCGGCTGCCGCCGAGGGCGGCCCTGACGGCCCTCTCGCTGTCCTTCGCCGCCTTCGCGGCCGGCACGGCGGTCCTGACGGCGCCCGGCCTGCCCCTCTGGCCGGTCTTCGCCCTGATCTTCCTCCAGGGCCTGACCGCGTCGGTGGGCGGCGGCGTCCGCTGGGGCCTGCTGAACGAGATCCTGCCGAAGGACGGCTACCTCCTGGGCCGCTCCGTCCTCAACATGACGAGCGGCCTGGCGCAGATCGTGGGCTTCGCGACCGGCGGCGCCCTGCTGACCGTACTGTCCCCCCGTACGGCCCTGATCCTCGCCGCCCTCCTCCACATCGCCTCGGCCCTCCTGACCGGCGTGGGCCTGACGCGCCGCCCGCCCCGCGCCCTCGGCCGCCCGTCCCCGTCGGTGACCTGGCGCACGAACGCCCTGCTGTTCTCCTCCCGCCCGCGCCGCCTGGTCCTGCTGGCCCTGTGGATCCCGAACGGCCTGGTGGTCGGCTGTGAGTCGCTGTTCGTGCCGTACGACCCCACCGCCGCCGGAACCCTCTTCGCGTGCGCGGCGCTGGGGATGGTCGTCGGGGACGTCACGGTGGGCCGCCTCGTGCCACCGCCCCGCAGACGCCGCCTCGGCCACCCCCTCCTGGTCCTCCTCGCGGCCCCGTACCTCCTCTTCGCCCTCCACCCGCCCCTGCCCCTGGCGGCGGCCCTCACCACCCTCGCCTCGGTGGGGTTCGGGGCGAGCCTGGTCCAGCAGGAACGGCTGATGTCCCTGACCCCGGACACCCACGCGGGTCACGTCCTCGGCCTGCACTCGGCGGGGATGCTGACCATGCAGGGGGTCGGGGCTGCGGTGGCGGGCGCGGTGGCGCAGACGACCTCACCAGGGGTGGCGATCGCGGTGATGGCCGGGGGGTCGCTGGCGGTCACGACGGTGTTGGCGGCGTGGGGGCGGGACGGAGGTGGTGGCCGGGGAGCGGGCCGGAGGGGGCGGCGGACGCGGGCCGGAGGCGGCCGGGGCGGCCAGGTGAAGGGCAACTCTCCCTCCCGGCACGTTAGTTGACCGGATTCACGGTTGCGGTCACCGGGGATGGGCCTAGGGTGACGGCACTGGGACCGGGGAACGGCGAGGGGGAACGCTCGTGTCGGTGCGCAGGCGGATCGTTCTGCTGTGTGTCTCCTTCGCCGTGCTCGGCAGCCCGTGGGTCCAGGAGCCGCTCCTGGAGTTTGTCTACGGCGACCACTACGACGACGACCTCCTGCGCTGGTTCGCCGGTACGACGTACGTCGTGAGCTGGGATCTCTCCAGCGAGAGGTACTGGGGGACCGCCGCGCTCGTCGTCAGCGACATCAGCGCGGCGGTGCTGATTCTCGGGTTCGGGCTGCTCGCCGTACGGCTCGTCGGCCGGGGCCTGTCCGGCCGGCTGCGGAGCTGGACGCGGTGTCTGGCCGCCGGGCTGATCGCCTCCGAACTCGCCGCCGTGGTGCGCTGGCTGCTCGCCACGCTGTTCGTCCACGACCCCACCCTCGAAGCCGGGGGCCCGCTCAGCGGCTATCTGCGCGGCGCGGCGCTCGACTTCGGCCTGCTGGCCGGGTTCCTGCTCGGCCTCCTCACGACCGGTCTGCCACGCCGGGCGGGCCAGGGATTCACCGGGGCCGCCAGCAAGCGGTACGCGACCACCGCGACCACGGCCACCCCAGCCACGACCGCGACCACGGGAACCGCCCCCGCACCCCGCCCGTTCCGCCGCCTGAAGGGAACCCCCGGCATGACGACTCCGCAGGTGCACATGCCGGTCGGGCGGACGCCGGGCGATGTCACCCGGTATCTGTGCGCCGCCGCTCATGTCGACGAGGACTTCGCCGACCGGGTGGTGGAGGACGTCGTCGCCGACGAGGTCGGTGCGGCGGCGCCCTCGCCCGATGTCGACCTGGTGGCGGTGGCCCATCACTGCCTGGCCGCCAAGGAGACCCGGTACCACCGTGATCTGCGGCTGGCCGCCGCCCTCGGCGTCGTCGCCGTCTGCGCACCCCTGTGGACGCTGCTGCCCGCCACGCTCCTGGCCGTCACCGCCGCCGCGGGCCGCTCCCGGCCCAGTCTCGCCACCCGCGGCAGCCATCAGCCCGGCGGCCGGGTCCTGGTCGCCGCCGCGCTCCGGGCCGCCGCCGCGGTGCTCGGCGCCTTCCTGGCCGGCCTCGGCCTGGGCACGCTCGCCCTGCCCGGCTTCCCCGGCTGGCTGCTCGGCGGCTACGGCGGCGGGCTCCCGGCGGTGCTGATCTCCCTGGCGGCCACGGCGTACGCGTACGTCATCGTCGTACGCCATGACATGGGGACCGACCGCGAGCTGCGCGAGACCATGACCCGGGAGCGCTTCTACCGGCTGCCGCTCCCGCCGGTCCCGCCGCACCCCTGGCTCGCCACCCGGCTGGCCGTCCTGCGGGAGGCGCGGGACGGCAATGTCACCGTCTACGGCGGCTACTCGCCGTTCATCGGCTACTCGGCGACCAGTTCCACCTGGTCCCTCGCCGTCCCGCTGCTGCCCGCGGACGAACCCCTCGACACCGGCACGGCCACCGACGCGCCCCGGCCCTTCACCGTCACCGAACTCGTCGATCACGTACGTGAACATTTGCGATCGGTAGCGCGGCGCGCCGACGACCTGGCGGACGGGCCGACGGACGGGCCGGCGGACGGACGGCCGGCGGGCGCTGAGCCGGACGACGGCGAGAGCCTCCGATCCCTGAGCATCGAGGACCGGATCTTCGCGGAAGGTACGAGCATCGGCGACGACGGCCGTTTCATCCTGTCGAGCCAGCTCGCCCCGGCCGCGCGGCTCACCCCCGAAGCGATCGAAGAGATCATGCTCCACCCGACCGGCACGGTCCGGCACTATCTGGCGGTGCATGTGCCGCTGTGGGGCGGGGATGTCGTACCGAGCGTGTTCCTGCACTTCTCCACCGCCGGCCGCACCCTCCATCTGCACTGCGACAACCATGTCCTGGGCCCCGTCGCCGCGGCCTACCACATCGTGGACCGGCTGCGCGGACCGCTCGGCAAGGCCGGTGAACGCGGGCTGCTGCTCGCGGCCGTCGCCCACACCGGCCGCGTCCTCTACCGCGCCCCCCTCGCCGCCCTGCGCCACGCCCGCTTCGAACAGCGGCACAACCGCCGGATGCTGGACGAACTGACCGCGCTGGAAGAGGATCCGGTCTTCGACTTCGGCGCCCGCGTCAGCATCCGCGAACTGGGCCTGAGCCCGAACTACCAGAACTACTTCCAGGTCGTGGACGCCGCCCGCATCGTCTCCACCGTCCAGCGCCACACCCTCGCCGCGATCCGCGAGTTCCTCGACACCCGCGGCTACGACATCACCGACTTCCGCAGCCAGCAGCAGACCATCCTCAACCAGGGCCTCATCCAGCAGGGCGGCACGAGCATCATCGGCAACCAGGCCATCGGCACGGGGGCCAGCGCGACGCAGAATGTGGGGCGGGGGGAGTCGGGGGCGGCGGGGGCTGCCGCCGGGCAGCAGCAGTGAGCGCCTGCACGAGGGACAGCGCAGCCATCACAAGCATCACCGAACATCGGCAATATCGCGGACAGGGAGTACGGGCATGGGCAACGACGACGGCCGTATCGAACCGCCCGTCAACAACGGCCTGGTGATCAAGGGCGGCACCCACTACGTCGGCAACCAGGCCATCGGCCACCGCGCCCAGGCGTTCTCCGGCTCGGTGAGCTTCCAGCAGCAGGCCGGTGACGAGGCCGCCGCCCGTACGGCCGAACTCCTCGCGCTCATCGAACGGTTGCTGGAGGAGAACCGCGACGCGCTCGCCGACCCGGACGCCACCACCCGGGAACTGCGCCGACTGCGCGAGGAACTCGACGAGGAGGAGCCCCAGCCGGGAGTCCTGCGCCGCGCCCTCGACCGCCTGACCGCCTTCACCCAGCCGGTCACCCCGCTGGCGGTGGCGGTGGGGGAGTTGTCGGTGATGGTGCGGGGGGTGTTGGGGGCCTGAGGGGGTGAGGGGGGGAGGGTCTGGGACCAAGTCGGGTGCCCCGGCGCCGGGCAGCCCCTTCGGCACCCCTGTGGCGCGGTCACCGGGACGGTACGCGTCGCCGTTCGAGGTGGATGCCGGTGAACACGGCGACTTTGACGCGCAGGACTCGGAGGAGCCCGAGGCCGCCCGCCCGCCGACGGCGAGCAGCCCTCCGTATCACCCGCCCCCGCGCCCCGGTCGCCACATCGCCGTCACCGTCAGGTCCCCGAGGCCGGTGCGCGCGAGTACCCCGAAGCCGAAATGCTCGTAGAGCGCCTCGTTGGCGGGGTCGGCCGTGGTGAGGAAGACGCCGACGCGGGCCGGGACGGTGTCCACGACGTGGGTGAGCAGGCGCCCCCCGGCACCCCGGCCGCGTGCGTGCTGTGCGACGCCGAGGAATTCCAGGGTCCACGCGCCGGGGGGCGTCCGAGGCTCCGTGACGTGGAGGTAGCGCAGGGTGCGGAGCAGTGCGCGGGGGCCGCAGTGGCGGAGGACGGCCAGGGTCCAGGCCGTCGCCGCTCGGGCGGAGGGCTCGGCGCCGGGCGGGGTGAGCACGGCGGCGGCGACCGGTGCTCCGTGCGGGGCGTCGGTCAGGACCGTTCGCCGGGCGCCCGCGAGGGTCGCCTGCGTGGTCAGGGTCGCCGCGAACCAGCGCTCCCGTACGTCTGCCGAGTCGCCGCAGATCCAACGGGTGGCCGGTTCCCGGGCGAAGGCGGGGGCGAGGACGGCACGGCACTCCTCGACGGAGGCGTCCTCGCGCGCAGGGGGAGGGGACGCAGCGGGAGGGCCCGCAGGGGGAGGGGAACTGTCAGTCACGTGCCCCCCTCAGCGGAGTCTCCGGTACGAGATGACACACCAGCAGCTTCAGATGGAACAGCGGCGCGAACCACACCAGCGCGAGCGGCACCGTCAGCCAGAAGAGATTGACCAGCACCACCGCCGTCCAGACCCCCACCGCCACCGGACGGGCCACCTGGACCGGCGTGAACTCCACCGCCGCCGCCCCGGCGAGCAGCAGCCCCGCGTTGCCCAGCGTCCAGGCGAGATCCCCCTCCAGGACCACCGTCCCCAGCACGGCGAGATGCAGCAGATGGGCCGCCACGAAGAACAGCCGTGCCCGCCGGGCTCCCGGGGCCCGCCGGTGGTACCAGCGCTTGGCCGCGTTCGTGGCGTTGGTGAGGATCCCGCCGATCAGATCCAGCCCGGCCACCAGGACGACGGTCAGCTGGCTTGCCTTGAGCTCTACGGTCCGCTCATGCACCGACCAAGGAGGAGGCCGGGCGTGCGGCGGCCCCCGGCGGGGTGCTGCGGCTCCTGGACCAGGCGCACTGGGCCGAGGACTGGCTCCACCAGCTCACCGGCCGCGCGGCCCACAGGGTGGACGAGGACGTCCCGGATCTACGACATCACGGCCCTTCTGGCACTTCCCCCGGAGACCAGAGAGAGGGCCTGGTCGTCGTCATCCTCACGGACGAGAACTGCCTCGGGAGAACGCCGGGGATGGCAAGCCTCAAGGATGAGGAGGCGGTGACCGAACCGAGGCAACATCGAGTGACGGAGAAGTGCTGCTCCGTCATCGCAGGCCGAAAGGAGACTGCAATGTCAGATTCAGCTCCCGCCGCAGGATGGGCCGCCCCCGGCCCCGAACTTGAGCCGAAGACCGCCTCAGGATTGGTCGCCGCCGTGGCGGGCATGTTGGCCGCAACGGCAGTCGCAGCGCCCATCGCTCTCGTGGCCCAGGGAGTAGCAGCCCTCACGGGTGGGGACCAGGACAAGGCGGTTGACGCCGTCATGAAGCCGACGAGCAGGGCCGTGGAGAAGTTCATCGACGCGGCCGACAAGCACAACGAGACGATCGTCAAGGCCGGAATCACCGCCGCTGTCGGAGCCATCGCCCACGGGTCCAGCTCGAAGAGCTGACCCGGCGGTACCCGCCCTCGCGGTATCTACTCCTGCCTCGAACCCCCGTCCAAGTGGACGGGGGTTTCGTCATACCCAGAGCATTCCTCGCACTTGTCGCGCATGTGCGAGCCAAGCCGCGCAAGGGTCCTGATCTGACGTCTGGGGGTGTCGCACGGGTGCAAGCGGCCCTCGCCCGCGAACACCGGGTCAGCCGCGGGACGATCCGTTGAGCCGTCGGCGGCCTCCTGCCCGACCACACCGCCGGGTGCGCTCGACAAAGAACTCCGGCTTGCTGATGGGGTGTCGGATCTGCTCGGCCATCACGCCGTCCTTCTCCTGCGACTACAGACCCGGCGACCCTAACCGCCCGCGCGGACCCTCTACCCAGATCCAGGACAAGGCCACACGATCGCGCCTCTGACGTGCTGGATGCCCAAGGTCATGCGTTTGGCGCCAACCGCTGCACCGCTGGTTGCCGGGCCGGAAAGACCGTGATCGTTTAGGGGAAACTTAGGAGATCAACTTCGGTGGCGAGGGTGTTTTCAGGGTGTGCTGAGAGTGTGGGCGCAATACCTGCTGTAGGCATGAGAAAGGCCCCGGACCCTCCCTGACCTGGGAGTTCCGAGGCCTAGCCCCTGGTCAACACTGTGCCCCCGGCAGGATTCGAACCTGCGACACCCGCTTTAGGAGAGCGGTGCTCTATCCCCTGAGCTACGAAGGCCGGGATTCGTGGGAAAGCGTGTAGGAAATCGGGGTGAACCCGCGATGTCATACACGTCGTCCCAGGATCTTGCATGGATGCGCATGTCAAGGCCGCACACCGGCGTCAGTATAGCGGGTGGGGATCGCGGGTTCGCTGTCCGATTCGGGTGGTGTGATCTTGTGGCAGGTGATGTGGGCCAAGGGCGGGAGTGAGGTCCGTCGGCGGGACCGGGCCAGCCGGGGTGCCGTGGGGCGGACGGACCGGCAATCGCGGTGAGGGCCGTGGTGTCGGCCAGACTGCCAGGTGAATCCGCTGCCGGCCCCAAGCGGAGAGTAGTCGCCTGCGACGCTCTTGCAGTCCGCCCTGGTGGCGTCCCCGAACGCTTGATCATCGGCCCCTTGAGGGTGCTAGTGATCTGAGTCAGAGGTTTGTCGTTGGTTGGGTGTGAGTCGTCCGGGTCCCAGGATTCCGTCTTTGCCGGTCACGGATGTCCAGCGGGCCGTGCTGGAAGGCTGGGTGCGTCGCCGGACGACGGCTCTGGCTCTGGCTCTGAGGTCGAGGATCGTGCTGGAGTGCGCCGAAGGCCACTCGATCATGGAGGTGTCCCGCCAGCTGCGGATCGTTCCCGACACGTCAGGACACTTGAGGAGACGCCGAAGGACGCGGCCCACTGGTCGACGAGGTCGATGGCCGCCGCCACGGGCATGTCGCAGTCGACGGTCTCAAGGATCTGGCGGGCGTTCGCCCTGGCCCCGCACCGGTCGCAGACGTTCAAGCCGTCCACCGGCCCGCTGTTCATCGACAAGGTCCGCGACGTCGTCGGTCTCCACGTCGACCCGCCGGAGAAGGCCCTGGTGCTCTGCGTGGACGAGAAGTCGCAGATCCGGGCCCTGGACCGGTCCCAGCCGGTGCTGCCGATGATGCCCGGTGTCCCGGAGCGCCGCAGTCATGACCACATCCGGGCCGGCTCGACCACCCTCTTCGCCGCCCTCGACGTGGCCACCGGCAAGGTGACCGGATCGCTCCACCGCCGCCACCGGGCAGCCGGGTTCAAGAAGTTCCCGGCCAGGCTCGACAGGGAAGTCCCGGCCGGACTCCAGGTCCACCTGGTCCTCGACAACTGTGCGACCCACAGAACACCCGACATCAAGAAGTGGCTGCTGTCCCACCCCCGGTTCCACCTGCACTTCACCCCGACCAGCGCGTCCTGGCTCAATCTGGTGGAGCGGTGCTTCGCCGAACTCACACAGAAGAAGCTCAAGCGGGGAGTCCAACGCTCCGTCCAGGCCCTCGAACGCGACATCCGGGCCTGGCTCGCCGACTGGAACGACCACCCGCGGCCCGTCGTCTGGACGAAGACCGCCGACGAGATCCTCGACAAAGCCGCCGCCTACTGCCACCGAATCTCTGACTCAGATCACTAGGGGGTTTCTTTCGGATCTGGTCGAACCGGGCTGAGTAGAGCCGCACGGGCGATCATTGGGTGGTGAGCACGGACTATTGGTTGGTCGTCGGAGACGTGAAGTGCTACTTCGTCGAAGGTGCCGGATTGACGTGTGTGCTGGTGGATGGACGGCTCGGTCCACAGGTCACACACGAGGGAATCCGTCTGATCGGCCGGGTTCCATCGGAGCTTTTGGAGGACATGGAGTCCTACGCGGTCCGGCACGACGTGGGGCTCCGCTCCAGTCCAGGAGGCGATCTGTCCATCGATGGCTTCGAATTGGAGTTGGGGACACAGCGTGCTGGCGACGCCGTGGTGTCCTGGGCGCTCTTCTGCAATTTTGGAGGGATCGCGGGAACGTCCTGGGACATTGCCCCCGCAGAGGTCTGGCACCACTGGTAGGGCACAGGGCCCAACCTGTCCGACCGTTTCGGGTCGCCGCGTCGACCGGATGAAGATGCCGTCGGCACCTGGAACGGTGATGTCCATGGCGTCGCCGACGGCCACCTGCTCGTCGGCCGGTCCACAGGCGGCACATTCGGCGCTCCGAACGACCCGCTCTGGTCGGTGCACGATGTCCGAACGGGTCAGCTCCGGGCCAGCATGATCTGCGCGTACGACGTGGCGGACGCCGGTGAAGATCGCGACTACCCCGTGATCGCTTCGCCGGACGGCAACTACATGGCAGCCGGGCCCGTTGTCTTCGATCTCCAGCGCGGCGAGGGCATCTGTCTGGCGGGCGACGGCAACCGCAAGACGATCGCGCTCGCCTCGATCCGCGACGACGGCACGGCGTACGGGGCGGTCCAGGAGGAGTCGGCGGCCAGTGGCACGGAAGCGGTCGTCGCCGAGCTGGACCTGACGACCAGCACGGGTGAACCGGAGGTTCTCGGTCAGGGGTGTGGACGTCCCCTACCTCACCAGCGTGAACGGGTCGGGCCTGTTCCCTCCGGGGGTGAGTCGCGAACTGCGCCGCGTTGGCTGGTGGTTCGGCCACTACCATCGCGCCATGGCAGATCCCTCGGATTACGAGATCGCGGCGTGGCGTGACATCCAGCGGTTCAAGGGGCGTCCACTGTCCCGAGCGATGAGAGGCGCCGGTGAGCGGGTGGCCACCGGTGCAGCGGAAATCGGCAAGCGGGCCACGAAGTACCTGGAGAACCACCCACGGGCTCAAACGGCGGTGTCGCGCGGGCAGGAGATCGCCGCCAAGGGCGCTCGCAAGGTCAGCGCCGGGGCCCATGGGGCCGTCGACGCCCTCCCCGACTGGAGCGGCACCGCCTTTCAGTCCGTGCGGCAGACCGTGGGGCGGGTCTCGCGGGCGGGGCTCTCCTCCCAACGCGTGGTGAGGCTCCACAAGAAGCACGGGCACGACATCGCGTCACTGTCCGATCTGCGCCGCCTCGACCTGGAACAGATCGACGCTGTCCGTGGGCGAGGGGCGAGTTGGTACTACCCGGCCGCCGCCGCGCTCTCGGGAGCGGGTGCGGGCCTGGTGATCGCCGGAGGGCAGCTCGCGGTCGCCGTCTCCGCCGGTGCCGCGGCGGCGCCTTCCGGAGGTGCGATCGTCGGCGCTTTCACCGCGGATGCCGCGGTCGTCCTCGGACTCGCGTCCCGCTCCGTCGGCCAGATCTCGCTGCTCTACGGCTACGACCCCGAAGAGCCCGCCGAGAAGCTCTTCGTGATGTCGGTCGTCAACGCCGGGACGGCGACGTCGGCCACCGCCAAGAGCGCCGCGATGGCCGACATCTCACGGCTCACCCAGGCACTCGTCCGCCGCAAGACATGGGACGTCCTGAACGAGACGGTTGTCGCCAAGGTCTCCCAGCAGTTCGCGAAGGCATTCGGCTTCCGCCTCACCAAGAAGGGTCTCGGCAAGGCCGTACCCGCGTTCGGGATCATTGTCGGAGGCACCCTCAACTGGACCACCCTGGAGGCGATCGTCGACGCCGCCGACACGGCGTACCGGCGGCGGTTCCTCCTTGAGAAGTACCCCCATCTCGATGACGGGGAAGAATCCGGACCGTTCACCGATGGCGGCCCGGACACCCCGGACGACACCGACGACACCGACGAGGAGATCAGCTTGCTCGGCGAGCTCGCGGACGCGGGCGGCCCCGACCTCCGCTGAGATCTGCGGGAAGCGAGATCCGGGCACGGGCCACCGCCGACCCATGGGCTCGGCTCCGCGAGCCGGGCACCGACGTACACACGCCGCTCCCCGCCCTCGGTGCGGCAGGAGAAACGGATGGCGTGCCCCTGGGCCCCGATGTCGTGGTGGGCAAGGCCACTATCCGGGCCGCAGGCCCAGCAGACGTGGTGTGGAGCCCTTGCAGCCAGCGCCCGAGGGGGATCGAGGGCCCCGCCCGCGGCCCCGCATGAACAGGTCGAAATCGTCGTGGTCGTACGGGAGGAAGACGGATGCCGGCGACCCTGCCCCTACTCGTCCTCGTCGGCCAGTTCGTTGACCAGCGGTACCAGGAGGCGGTGGACGGAGAAGCCGGAGGCTCGGCTCTGGCCCGGCTCGTACTCGGCGGTGAGGACCCGGACCGCCGACTCGGGGACTAGGCCCAGCTCGCGGAGTCTGTTGGTGATGCGGTTGACCGGAGTGGTGAAGCCCTTGAGGGTGCGGTCCTGGTGGTAGCCGCAGATGTCGTAGACGCTCTTGGCGTCCGCGACGCCGTCCCGCGCCGCCGCGTGCCGGATCACGGCGACACGGTCCTCGTACCCCTCCCCGGCCAGGAGGCCGAAGAGTCCCTCAAGCGCGAAGGTCGTCCAGCCGCCATGCTGTTCATCGTCGGTCTCGATCCGCTCCACCCGCTCGATGTCCTCCACGGACCCCACCTGGAGGCTGAACTCAAGGATCGACGCGGCGACCTCCAGGAACTGCTTCGGAGTGAGCATGAAGAGCCGGCCGCCGCCGCGAGTCCGGAGCTCCTCGGTCAGTTCCGGCCGCGGGCCGCGGTTGAAGCCCTGTTCCTTGCGCCACCAGTCCTCTTTGACATCCGCCGTCACGAACAGCACGTCGCACCGGCGGCGGGCGGCCTCGGTCAGGATCTGTTCCCACACGAGGTAGTCGGCGGCGGCACCCACACCGTCCTTCGTCCGGTCCATGTAGCCGGGCGGCTCACGCTTCTCGACGCGGCGCATTCCCTCCGCGACGGCCTTCTTGTGGGCCTCCGGGCCCAGCGGGGCACCGACCCGGCCGACCAGGGCGCGCTCCAGTTTCGCGACTACGGGGTCGGTGCTCGTGTCCTGCGTGATGCCCTGCCACTCGCCCTGACCGACCTTGACGATCGTCTCCCGTACGGTGCCGAAGACCTCGCTCAACTGGCCGCGCAGCCGGTCGGTCTCGTCCTCGGGCAGGGCGACGCGGTTGGCCCAGGTGCGCAAGGTCCGGTCCGCCTGAGCCGCATGGCTCGCCATCTCGTCGGCGGCCTGCGTACCGGACGACCGGGCGTCGCTGAGGGTCCCCTCGCGGTTCCGCCAGAACTCCACGAGGGCCTGATGCGGCACCCACAGGCGGTTCTCCAGCCCGCCGAGCGCGCGCAGCAGATCGCCGCGCGCCTGCTCGGTGTACCGGTACAGGTTCAGCAGGACGTTGGCGTCGGGGGCGACCAGGCCGCGCGTGAGTACGGTGGTGAAGTCGTCGGCCGTCGGGGTCCGGAAGGCCCCGAAGTCGTCGAACAGGCCCCGGCTCTCCGCACCGGCCGTCGTGTCCTTCGCCACCACTGGCACCCCCGTCGTCCCGTCCCCGCGCAAGCGGCCGTACGGTCCCTCGCGTCCCCTGGCTGGGACCGTATCGCGGCGGGGACGCCAGGGAGGGGCGGATGGGCAAGCCGCCCCAACTGGCTTGTGATCAGCGGGGGTTCAGCCGGAGCGCGGACCCACCTCCGCCCACACGGTCTTCCCGCTCGGCGGGTACGGCTTCGTGCCCCAGCGGTCGGCGAGCGCCGCGACCAGGAGCAGCCCGCGGCCCGACTCGCTGTCGGTGGGTGTGTCGGCGGCGGCTCCGGGCGCGAGCGGAAGCCGCTCTCCGCGGGCGTCGGTGACCGAGACGCGTACGGTGCCGGTCGCCATGTCGAGGGTGAGGGCGACCCGGAAGTCGCGGCCCTGGACCCGGCCGTGCAGCGCCGCGTTGGAGGCCAGTTCCGCGACGATGCACTCCGCGCGCTCGGTGACGCACGGTGATACCTGCCAGGCGCGGAGTTGCTCAACAGCCAGTAGCCGGGCGAGGCGGGCGCCGCGGCGAGTGGGGGACAGGCGCTGAGCGAAAGTCTGTACGGTAGCAGGGATATGGGGCGTGGGGGCGTTCATGGGGCAACTGTGGCGGGCGCGCGGAGGCGTGTTCCAGGAGCGGGGTCCGTACGGTGAGTCAGCGTACGGGGACAATCTGTAGACGGTACGTCGATCTCGCCGTCACTCTGGGTGCATCGATCGCGGGGACCCGCGCACGTACGCACCTGGAGGTGGCCGCGCATGACGGACGACGGTACGGAGATCGGCGACGACGATGAGCTGACGGCCGACGAGGTGGAGCGCGAGCCCGCCCCCTCGGACAGTCTGCGGACCTTCGGGGCCGTCGTCCAGGCCCTGCGCGAACACGCCGGGTACAGCAGGGTCGAGTTCGCGGACATGGTCCGGTACTCCAAACACACGGTGGAGTCGGTGGAGCGGGGGCGCCGGATGCCGGACGAGTCGTTCGTGGAACGGGGGGAGGAGGCCCTGGGGAACACGGGCGCCCTGCGGAGTGGGGCGCGGTTCCTCACGCGGGCGGAGGTGGGGCTGGCGGCCTGGTTCCAGCAGTGGGCGAGGCTGGAGAAGCGCGCGGCGAGTCTGTGCACGTATGAGTGTCGGCTGGTGCCAGGGCTTTTGCAGTCCGAGGCGTACGCGCGGGCGGTGTTCGAGGGCACGATTCCGGTGGCCACGGATGACCAGTTGGACAAATGGATGGCCGGACGGCTGAAACGGCAGAGGATGCTGCACGAGCGGCCGACTGTTCCGTTCAGCTTCATCGTGGAGGAGCATGTCTTCCGACGCCGATTCGGGGACGCCGAGCAGATGCGGGACATGCTCGATCACGTGCTGGAGCACAGTGCGACCCGCAACGTGACGCTTCAGATCATGCCGCTGGAGGGGCGGTTGCATGCGTGTCTGGATGGCCCGGTGCGGTTGCTGGAGACACCGACGGGACGGCGGTTCGGATACTCCGAGGGACAGCAGAACGGTCGCCTAATCGCTGACGCGAAAGAGGTGAGTCTCCTCCAGCAGCGCTATGACACACTGCGCTCGCAGGCTCTGAACCCCGAAGATTCGCGGGGCCTGTTGGAGCGAATTCGAGGAGAGCTATGAGGATGACCGAACTCGCCTGGTTCAAGTCGAGCTACAGCGGCAGTCAGGGCGACGACTGCATAGAGGTCGCCCTTACCGATCAGGCCATCTGCGTACGGGACTCCAAGGACGTGGCCCGACCTCACTTCGCCGTCGGGCGTGACGGCTGGGCGTCGTTCGTGCGGTACGCCGCGCGCGGCTGAGGCATTCGGGCGGGCCCGGCCGGACGGCGGCGGAACCTCAGTCGGCCTCGGCCGGGCCTCGGGTCGGGGGAATAGGGCTGGAAGCCATCGGGGCACCCGTGCTTCCATGCCCCCATGGTCTCCCTTGAGCGCGTGCTGGCCTTCAGTGCCATGTCGTTCCTCCTGATAGTGATCCCGGGCCCCAGCGTCCTGTTCGTCATAGGCCGGGCCCTCGCCCAGGGCCGCCGGGCCGCGCTGACCTCGGTCATGGGGAACACCGCCGGGGCGTATGTGCTGATCGTCGCCGTCGCGCTGGGCGTCGGATCGCTGGTGGAGCGGTCGGTGGTGGTGTTCACCGTGCTCAAGCTCACCGGTGCCGCGTACCTGATGTATCTGGGGGTCAAGGCGTGGCGGGCGCGGGGGGCGCTGTGGGACGCCGTGGGTCAGGAAGGGGATGGGAAGGGCGGGCTGCGTACCTTCTGGGAAGGCTTCGCCGTCGGGGTCACCAACCCCAAGACCATCGTCTTCTTCGCCGCCGTCCTGCCACAGTTCGTCGACCGCGGGCAGGGACACGTCGCCGCGCAGATGCTGCTGCTCGGGCTGGTGTTCAGCCTGATCGGCGTTGTCTCCGACACGGTGTGGGGGCTGGCCGCGGCGACCGCGCGGGACTGGTTCGCCCGCTCACCGCGGCGGTTGTCCGCCGTCGGGGGCGCCGGAGGGATCGCCATGATCGGGCTCGGGGTCACCGTCGCCGTCACGGGGCGCAAGGACTGAGCCAAGTTCGTCGGGGCGTGAGGGCCGAGCCCCCCGGCGCCTCCAGCAATACGATTTGCGTCCCTACTCAAACCCCTACCCCCGTCCTCGTCAAGACCCGCGTCATGACACATCGCTTGGCCGAGAAATCCTCCGCCAATGCGTGATTCACCCCTTGACATCCCCCAGAACCCGGGTTCACCGTGACTCCCACGTCGTGCCAAACGTTTTGCGTGGAGGTTGTTGAAGGTGGCAGAGGTCGGGATGACAGAGGTCGCGGCACAGGCCGGGGTTTCGGTCACCACGGTGTCCCATGTGCTGTCCGGTCGCCGACCGGTCGCCGAACGCACCCGCGCCAAGGTGCTCAAGGTGATCGAGGAACTGGGCTACCAGCCCAACTCGCTCGCCCAAGGGCTGCGGCTACGGCGGACCATGACCGTCGGGCTGCTGGTCCCCGACCTGACCAACCCTTTCTATCCGATGGTGCTGCGGGGCCTGGACGACATTCTCGTCCCCGCCGGATACCACACCCTCGTCTGCAACACCGACGGGATCCGCGAACAGGAGACCGCCTTCCTCAAGGAGATGGCCACCCGCCGCGTCGACGGTGTCGTCATCGCCCCCTTCCAGCTCACCCGCAAAGACCTGCTCGCCCAGCGGCGGACCATGCCGCTGGTCCGGCTCGGCTCCGGGCCGCTCGACGCCGATCTCGGCGACCTGGTCCGCAGCGATGACGAGGGCGGCATGGCCCAGGCCGTGCGCTATCTGCTCGAACAGGGTCGCCGGCGCGTCGCGTACATCGGCGGCCCCTGGCACAACGGGCCCAGCGACGTCCGCGAGAACGGCTTCCGCCGCGCCCTCGCCGAGACCGGCCGTACCGTCGACGAAGACCTCGTCATCCGCGGCGGCTTCACCCGCGACGCCGGCCGCGAGGCCGCCGAGCTGCTGCTCGACCGCGCCGACCGGCCCGACGCCATCGCCTGCGCCAACGACCTCATCGCCATCGGCGTCCTCGACACCGCCCGCAAGCTCCGGCTCACCGTGCCCGGCGCCCTCGCCGTCACCGGCTACGACGACATCGACGCCGCGTCCCTGGTCACCCCGGCCCTGACCACCGTCGTCAACCCGGCCCGCGAGGTCGGCCGCGCCTGCGGCCAGGCCCTGCTGCGCCGGCTCACCGCCGATGACGACGACAACCTCTCCGAGCCCGCCCGGGAACTCGTCATCGCCCAGTCCTTCGTCCGCCGCGAATCCGCCTGACCCGCAACATCCCTATTCAGACCACTTAATCAGTCTTCACCCCTATTGGCCCCCTTCATGCCCCTTCGGTGCCGGGTGTGTACGTCGTACGACCTCCCGCGTACGTCGTACTACCTCCCGCCTACGCCGTACGACTTCCCCCGTACGTCGTGCGTCGTGCGACCTCCCCCACGTCCGGCACCAGAGCCCCAACCCACCCCACCCCACCCCCCAACCCACCAGGAGCCCCACCCGTGTTCGAGTTCGAGCCCCACGACCCCCGTACTCTCCTCCTCTTCGAGCTGGCCCAGCGTGCGGAGAGCGGCTACCTCCTCGGTGATCTCGCCGAGGCCGCCCGACCCGCCACCAAGGGCGATGATCCCGCCGTCGCCCGCGAGTTCCTCGACCGGCTCGCCGCCACCACCCGTGACCCGGACTGGGCCTACGAGGAGCCCGAGAGCCTGGACGAGATCCTCGCCGTGCTGCCGGACACGCCGGTCGCCGAGGTCCCCGGGGCGGCCGAGCTGGCCGACCGGCTGCTCGGCGCCTGGCTCGGCCGGTGCGCCGGCTGCAACCTCGGCAAGCCCGTCGAGGACGGTGACCACTGGACCGCCCAGCACCTGCGCGCGTATCTGGAGCTAGCGGACGCCTACCCCCTGCGCGACTACTTCCCCGTCCTCGACCCGATGCCGGCGGGGTACGAGCTGCGGGAGTTCTGGACGTACACCACCCGCGGCCGGATCACCGAGAGCGCCCGGGACGACGACATCGACTACACGATCCTCGGACTGCACCTCCTGGAGGAGTACGGCTTCGGGTTCACGACCGCCGATGTGGCCACGGAGTGGCTCGACCGGCTGCCGTACACCCAGACGTACACCGCCGAGCGGGCCACCTACCGCAACCTGGTGATCGGGCTAGGCCCGGACACCGCCGCCCGGGTCGACAACCCCTACCGGGAGTGGATCGGCGCCCAGATCCGTGCCGACATCTACGGGTACGTCCGTCCCGGCGACCCGCGTGCCGCCGCCGAACTCGCCTACCGGGACGCCGTGCTGTCGCACACCGCGAACGGGGTGTACGGCGAGATGTGGTCCGCGGCCCTGGTCGCCGCCGCCTTCACCGCGCCCACCGCACGGGCCGCCGTCGAGATCTCCCTCACCTGTGTCCCGCCGCGCAGCCGGCTCGCCGAGGCGCTGACCTTCGTACTCGAACGGCACGCGGCCGGGGACTCGTGGGAGGAGGCGCGGGCCGGCATCGGGGAGCGGTACGGCCACTACTCCTGGGTGCACACCGTCAACAACGCCGCTCTCGTCGCGGCCGGGGTGCTGTGGGGCGACGGCGACTTCAGCGCCACCGTGGGGCTGACCGTGCAGGGCGGCTGGGACACCGACTCCAACGGGGCCACCGCCGGGAGCGTCGCCGGGATCCTCGCCGGTGCCGGGAAGGTGCCCGCGCACTGGACCGAGCCGCTGCACGACACCGCCCGCAGCGCGATCCGCGGCTTCGACGGGTCCCGTATCTCGGACCTCGCCGAACGGACCGGACGGCTGGTGACCCGCAGATGACGCCCTCGTACCAACGGCACCACCACCCGCACCACAGCCTTCGGACAGCTCAGGACTCGGAGGTCACTCCCATGCCCGTACCGGCCACCTCACCCTTCGCCGCCCTCTCCCGTCGTCGTTTTCTGGCCCTCACCGGGGGAGTCGCGCTCGGTGCCACCGTGCTGAGCGCCTGTGGTTCCGGGGGCGGGGCGGGCGGCGACCAGATCGACTTCTGGGGCGCGTTCGCCAGCAAGGACATCGAGAACTACTTCGCCCAGCACTTCATCGACGGCTACAACGACTCCGCCGGAGCCGACGCGCTCCCGCTGAAGATGACCGTCAAGCAGATCGACACCCTCGACCGGCTCACCCAGACCGCCGTCGCCTCCGGCAGCGGGCCGGACATCGTGACCACCACCGGGCCGGCCCAGACCCTCAGCTATGTCAGCAACGGCAATCTCCGGCCGCTGGACGAGTATGTCGAGAAGTTCGGCTGGCAGGACAGCTTTCTGCCGTGGGCGCTCGACGTCGGGCGGGTCGACGGCAAGCTCTACTCGCTGCCCAGCAACTTCGAGACCATGGCCGTCTACTTCAACCCCCGCACCCTTGAGGACAACGGGTGGACGGCGCCCACCACCCTCGCCGAGTTCGAGGCGCTGTGCGCCGACGCCAAGGGCAAGGGGCTCACGCCGGTCGGCGCGGGCAACGCCGAGTGGAAGCCCGCCTCCGAGTGGCATGTCACCTGGGTGTGGAACGCCTTCGCCGGGCCCGAGGCGCTGTACCAGGCGCTCACGGGGAAGCTGCGGTGGACCGATCCGGTCTTCGTCGACTCCATCGCACTGCTCAAGGGATGGTTCGACAAGGGGTGGTTCGGGGGGAGCACCGACCGGTACTTCACCAATAAGTTCACCACCATCTACGAGGACCTGGCGAGCGGCGGCACCGCCCTGTTCTTCAACGGGGGCTGGACCTTCACCGAGATCGGCGCGTATTTCGGCGAGGCCGCCGGCAACGACGCCCCCTGGGACTGGGCGCCGCTGCCCACCCTGAGGGACGGTGTCCCCGCGGGCGTGTACCCGCTGTCGGTCGGCATGGCCGCCTCGGTCAACAAGGACTGTGCGCAGCCCGCCGACGCCGCCGCCGTGCTGGACTTCCTGCTCGCCCGCCCGCAGAGCCAGTTCGCCTC
This sequence comes from Streptomyces sp. NPDC059477, assembly GCF_042749375.1. Taxonomy (NCBI): domain Bacteria; kingdom Bacillati; phylum Actinomycetota; class Actinomycetes; order Kitasatosporales; family Streptomycetaceae; genus Streptomyces; species Streptomyces sp. NPDC059477. Next base: position 29,179 of record NZ_JBHYUG010000106.1, read on the forward strand.
GCTCGCCGCGACCGGCCTGCCGCCCAGCCCGGTCAAGGTCACCGAGCAGGACTTCCCGGCCGACACCGATCCCCGGGTGAAGCGGCAGTACCTCCAGCTCAGCCAGGCCCAGCACATCGGCTACACCACCTGGACCTTCTGGCCGCCGAAGTCGGACACCTACATCTACGAGGAGTTGGAGAAGGTACTGGTCGGCCAGGTCAGCCCCGCGGAGTACTGCGCCGGCCTGGACAAGCTGTTCCAGGAGGAGCTGAAGGCCGGCAGCCTGCCGCCCATCCCCGCACCCCAGGGGGCGTGAGCCGCCATGCCAGCCATGCCCGTCCCGAAGGGCGCGTGAGCCATGGCCGTCCTGCGCGCCGACCGCCCCAAGGCACCACACGTGCCGCCCAGCCGGGGTGCCCGCCGCTCCAAGGTGCGGCGCAATCTCATCGGGTTCGCCTTCATGACGCCGCTGCTCGTGGTGAACATCGTCGTGATCGCGGTGCCCGCCTCCCTCTCCGTCTGGTACTCCTTCACCGACTGGACCGGGCTCGGTCCGGCGAATTTCGTCGGGCTGGACAACTACACCCGGCTCTTCGGTGACCCGGAGTTCCG
>NZ_JBHYUG010000107.1:0-29343 GCF_042749375.1 Streptomyces sp. NPDC059477
GTGAGATCTCCTGCGCGTTCCCCACCTCTGTGCCGAGCCCTGCCCCTCGTTCCGGGGGGGGCGGCCCCGCCCCCCCCGGGGGCGGCGGCGCGGGCCGGCGGGCCGGCCGGCCGGGCCGCTCGCGCCGGGCGTGGTCGCGTGACCCATGTCCCAGCGTGCGGGACGTCGAGGACGGACCCGGGGATCTGGCCCACAATGGGAGCCATGCCGATACCCGGGACACCGACACCGACACCCAGCCGCGCCGAACTCGTCGACCACCTCGTCAAGACCCGCATCGCCGGCGAGGTCGCCACGCCGCGCGAGAACAACCTCTCCCACTACCGCCAGCTCGCCAACGGCGTCCGCAACTTCTGGCTCGGCCTGGAGCTGGGCGACCGCTGGACCGACGAGCAGGACGTGCTCGCGGTGATGGCGGAGCGGGTCGGCGTCCACGACGACCCCGAGTACCGGCACGGCCAGGACACCATCGACCCCGAGCTGACCGTGGCCGGTCTCGACCGGCTGGCCGCGCGGCTGCGCAAGGCGGCGGCGGGCGAGCAGCGGGTGCTGTTCGCCACCGGGCACCCCGGCGGGCTGCTGGACGTGCACCGGGCCACGGCCGCCGCGCTGCGCGGCGCGGGCTGCGAGATCGTGGTCATCCCGGACGGCCTCCAGACGGAGGAGGGTTACGTCATGCAGTTCGCGGACGTGGCGATGCTGGAGCACGGGGCGACGCTCTGGCACACCCACTCCGGCGAGCCGATGAAGGCCATCCTGACCGCACTTGAGCGCGAGGGGCGCCCGCTGCCCGACCTGGTGGTCGCCGACCACGGCTGGGCGGGCTACGCGGGCCAGCACGGCGTCGAGTCGGTGGGCTACGCCGACTGCAACGACCCGGCCCTGTTCATCGCGGAGGCCGAGGGCACGGTCCAGGTGACCGTCCCCCTGGACGACCATGTGCTCAGCCCCAGGTACTACGACCCGATGACGGCGTATCTGCTGACGGAGGCGGGACTGGCCTGACCCGACCGGCCCGATCCGACCTGACCTGACCTGATCTGGCGGAGTCCGGGGCGGGGTGAGGGTGACGGCCCGCGGCTGGGACCCCCGGTGAGGGTCCTGGCCGCTGCTCGGGAGCCCGGCGGGAGGGGCGGCGGCCGGGCCCCTCCCCAGCCGCGAGGCCCCGGGCAGGTGACACCCATCAACCACAAGGCCCCGGACAGGCAACTCCCACCAGCCACGAGGCCCAGGACAGGTGACACCCACGCGTGCCCGCCCCCGCCACCGGGGGCAGTCGGCCCCGCCGAACCCCCGCGACGGTCACGCCCAGGGACTGAGCCCCTCCTCGCGCCGCTGCCCGTACCCCGGCGTCGGGTCCAGATACACCCGCCCGATCCCCGGGAACGCCTCCCTCAGACGCGCCTCGGCGCTCTCGCAGGCCCACTCGATCTGCGCCGCACTCGCCACGTCCCGGAAGTCGACCTTCGCCGCGACGAGCGCCTGCCGCGGACCCTGGACCAGGGTGGTCAGCTCCAGTACGGCCTCGATGTGCTCCACCGCGAGCAGTTCGGCGCGGATCCGCTCACGCATCGGGCGGGGCAGGGCACGTCCGATGAGCAGTTCGGCGTTGGACCGGCCCAGCTCCCAGGCGACGTACAGCAGGAGCAGGCCGATCAGCAGGGAGGCGAGGCCGTCCCAGACGCCGGAGCCGGTGAGCTGCCCGCCGAGCAGGCCACCGGCGGCGACCACCAGGCCGGCCAGCGCGGCCGTGTCCTCCATGACGACGGCCTTCACGGCGGTGTCGGGGGTGTGCCGCAGATAGCGGCGGAAGGGCGCCTGGAGCCGGGCGGCCTCCCCGCGCGCCTGCCGCAGGCCGGTACGCAGGGAGTAGCCCTCCAGGAGGAAGGCGACGCCCAGGACGAGGTACGAGATGAGCGGGTCGCCGGGTTTCTCACCGTGCACGAGGGTGTGGATACCGTCGTAGAAGGAGAAGACGGCACCGCCGACGAAGGTGGCGACGGCGGCGAGCAGCGCCCAGATGTAGCGTTCGGCGCCGTAACCGAGGGGGTGGTCCTCGTCGGCCGGTTTCCCGCCGCGCTTGAGGGACACCAGCAGCATCAGCTCGGTGACGGTGTCGGCGACCGAGTGCGCGGCCTCCGAGAGCATCGCGCTGGAGCCGCTGATGACACCCGCGACGGCCTTGGCGACGGCGATCCCGAGATTGGCCGCGGCGGCGACGAGCACGGTGACGACACTCTCGCCGCCGCTCTCCGACGCCGCGGCCGGGTCCCCGGTGTTCTTGGCGTCCCCGGTGTCCCCGGCGTCCTGTGGTGGTGAGGCCATGTCCCCCAGTCTCACCGAGGGACGCGGACCACGCCCTCCTGGATGACGGAGACGGCGAGCCGTCCGTCCTGGGTGTGGATCCGGGCCTGGCCGAGGCCCCGCCCGGCGTACGCCGACGGCGACTCCTGGTCGTACAGGAGCCATTCGTCGGCGCGGAACGGGCGGTGGAACCACATGGCGTGGTCGAGGGACGCGCCGACGACATCGCCGACGGCCCAGCCGCCCCGGCCGTGCGCGAGCAGGACCGAGTCGAGCAGGGTCATGTCGGAGACGTACGTCGCGAGGACCACGTGCAGCAGGGGGTCGTCGGCGAGTTTGCCGTTGGTGCGGAACCAGACCTGGGAGTGCGGTGCGCGGACCTCGCCGAACCGCCCGTACGGGGGTTCGTCGACGTACCGCAGATCGACGGCGTCACCGGCCTCCCGCAGGTGCTCCACGACCTTGGGGTGCAGATGGCCGTACTGGCGCAGCCGCTCCTCGGCGGTGGGCAGGTCCGCCGGGTCGGGCGCGGGCGGCATGGGGATCTGGTGGTCCAGGCCGTCCTCGTACGTCTGGAAGGACGCCGACAGGGCGAAGACGGGCCGGCCGTGCTGGACGGCGACCACCCGGCGGGTGGTGAAGGAGCGGCCGTCGCGCATCCGGTCGACGGTGTAGACGATGGGGGCGCAGGGGTCCCCGGTGCGCAGGAAGTAGGCGTGCAGGGAGTGCGCGTGCCGGTCGACGGGGACGGTCCGTCCGGCGGCGACCATCGCCTGCGCGGCGACCTGTCCGCCGAAGACCCGGGGGACGACGGCGGAGCGGGACCGCCCGCGGAACATGTCCTGCTCGATCCGCTCCAGGTCGAGCAGATCGAGCAGGGACTCAAGTGCCTGGCTCATGAGGGAGGTGCCTGACCAACGATCATCGCGACTCACGGCCATCGCGACTCACGGCCATCTCGGACTCACGGTCATCGGGGACTCACGGTCGTCACAGGCCCATGTCCTTGGCGATGATCGTCTTCATGATCTCGCTGGTGCCGCCGTAGATCCGGTTGACGCGGTTGTCGGCGTACAGGCGGGCGATCGGGTACTCGTTCATATAGCCGTAGCCGCCGTGCAGCTGGAGGCAGCGGTCGATGACCCGGTGGGCGACCTCGGTGCAGAACAGCTTGGCGCTGGCGGCCTCGGCGGGGGTCAGCTCCCCGGCGTCGAGCGCTTCGAGGGCCCGGTCGGCGACGGCCTCGGCGGCGTCCACCTCGGCCTGGCAGGCGGCCAGCTCGAACTTGGTGTTCTGGAAGTGGGCGACGGGCTTGCCGAAGACGGTCCGCTCCTGGACGTAGTTCTTGGCGAACCGGACGGCGGCCCTGGCCTGCGCGTAGGCGCCGAAGGCGATGCCCCAGCGCTCGGAGGGGAGATTGGCCCCGAGGTAGGAGAAGCCCTTGTTCTCCTCGCCGAGGAGATCCTCCACGGGCACCTTGACGTCGACGAACGCCAGCTCGGCGGTGTCGGAGGTCTTCAGACCCAGCTTGTCGAGCTTGCGGCCGATGGAGTACCCGTCCGACGTGGTGTCGACGGCGAGCAGCGAGATTCCGTGCCGCCGGTCCTCGGCGGTGGCGGGGGCGGTGCGGGCGCAGACGATGACGCGCTCGGCGTGCACGCCGCCGGTGATGAAGGTCTTGGATCCGTTCAGCACGTAGTGCGTGCCGTCCTCGGACAGCTTGGCGGTGGTCTTCATGCCCGCGAGGTCGGAGCCGGTGCCCGGCTCGGTCATCGCGATGGCCCACATCTCCTCGCCGCTGACGAACTTCGGCAGGTACCGCTTCTTCTGCTCGTCGGTGGCGAGCGACTTGATGTACGGCAGGGCGAGCAGCACATGCACACCGGAACCGCCGAAGGTGACGCCCGCGCGGGCGGTCTCCTCGTACTGGATCGCCTCGAACTTGTGGGTCTCCAGCCCGGCGCCGCCGTACTCCTCCGGGACGTTGATCCCGAAGAGTCCCAGCTCGGCGAGCTGGTGGTAGAACTCCCGCGGCGCCTGGCCGGCGGCGAACCACTCGTCGTACACCGGCACGACCTCGGCCTCGATGAAGGCGCGCAGGGTCTCCCGGAACGCCTCGTGATCCTCGTTGAACACCGTACGGCGCACGCCGCCTCCTCCTGCCGGGTGGGACCAGCTGTCTAAGCGCTTGCTCAGGCTAACTTTACCGGCGGGTACGGCGCCTAGTCCAGACGGGGGGATGTGGCACGCGACCCACTTTCCGGGGGGCGCTCGTCGGGCCAGTACAGCCGCGTGGGGTTCGCGACGAGGAGTTTGTGGCGCAGTTCCGGGGTGACGGCGATCCGGGGGATGTGATCGACGAGGAGTCCGTCGTCGGGCATGTGGCCGGTGAGGTTGGGGTGCGGCCAGTCGGTGCCCCACAGGACCCGGTCGGGAAACTCCTCGACGGCCCGGCGGGCGAAGGGGACGACGTCGGCGTAGGGGTGGCGCTCGCCCTTGCGGGCGGCCGGGCCGGTGACGGTGAGGCGCTCGGGGCACGTCACCTTCACCCAGACGTCGGCGCGCTCGACGAAGCGCAGGAAGCCGGAGAACTCGGGGCCGGTGACCGGCCGGGTCACGTCCGGGCGGCCCATGTGGTCCACCACCAGCGGCGTGGGCAGCGCGGCGAAGAAGTCCGCCAGCTCCGGCAGGTCGGCGGCCTCGAAGTAGAGCACGATGTGCCAGCCGAGGGGCGTGATCCGCTCGGCGACGGCGGTCAGATCCTCCCGGGGCGCGCTGTCGACCAGCCGCTTGAGGAAGTTGAACCGCACCCCGCGCACCCCGGCCGCGTCGAGCCGGCGCAGCTCGGCGTCGGTGACGTCCGGCCGCACGGTGGCGATGCCGCGCGCCCGTCCGCCGGAGGCCAGTACGGCATCGGTCATGGCACGGTTGTCGGCGCCGTGGCAGGTGGCCTGGACGATGACGGCGCGGCTGACGCCCAAGTGATCGTGGAGCGCGAGGAGCTGGTCCTTGCTCGCGTCACAGGGCGTGTACTTCCGCTCCGGCGCGAAGGGGAAGGCGGCCTGGGGGCCGAAGACATGACAGTGGGTGTCCACGGTGCCGGGAGGCAGGACGAACACGGGCTCGGACGGCTCCGGACACCAGTCCAGCCAGCCGGGGGTCTTGGGCGCCGGTGCGGTCATGGGGGCTCCTTGGGGTTGGGGGGGCGGGTCTCTGGGGGCTGGAACCGCCGCCGAGCGGAAGGCGGGGCGCCGACCACGGCGCACGCGGGGTGACCGTGGGCTGGGCCGCCGCCGAGCGGAAGGGCGGGCCCGACCACGACGCACGCGGGGTGACCGGTGGCATCGCGGAGCGGCACGGCGCGACAGGGGTCAGTCCGTGTAGCGCAGGCCCGCTGCCCGGAGCGGCTCGCGCATCCCGTAGAGGTCGAGGCCGAGTTCGCCGGCCGCGAACCGCTTGCGTTTCTCCTCCTCGGCGGCCTCCCGCCGCGCCGCCGCCCCGGCGACCTCGGCGGCCCGTCCCGCGGGCACCACGACCACCCCGTCGGCGTCCGCCAGCACCACATCCCCGGGACGGACCGGCGCGCCCGCGCAGACGACGGGCACATTGACCGAGCCCAGGGTGGCCTTGACCGTGCCCTTGGCGCTGACCGCCCGGCTGAAGACCGGGAAGTCCATCGCCTCCAGCTCCGCCACGTCCCGGCAGCCGCCGTCGATGACCAGACCCGCACAGCCCCGGGCCCGCATTGAGGTGGCCAGCAGTTCGCCGAAGAAGCCGTCCTCGTTGTCCGTGGTGCAGGCCGCCACCAGCACATCGCCGGGCCGGACCTGCTCGGCGGCGACGTGCAGCATCCAGTTGTCGCCCGGCTGGAGCAGCACGGTGACGGCGGGCCCGCACATCCGGGCGCCGGGGTAGACCGGCCGCAGCCGGGGGCGCATCAGGCCGGTGCGGCCCATGGCCTCGTGGACGGTGCTCACCCCGAACGGGGCGAGCGCCTCGACATCGGTGTGGGAGGCACGGGTGATGGTCCGGTGGACGACACCGAGTTCGTACATGGTCCTCTGCTCTCCTGTCTCTCTTGTCTCTCTTGTCTCTCTTGTCGCTCTTATTGCTCTTATTGCTTTTATCGCTCTTGCTCTCTGCCGGGTCAGCGGCCCTGCCGCCGCAGCAGGGCGGCCAGGCGTGGATGGACGGTGCGGGCGTTGTGCTCCTCGACGGCGGCCAGGTCGGCGGCGGACAGCCCGGTGTTCTCGACATAGCGGCGGGTGTCGTCGAAGTGGTGGCCGGTGCCCGGGTCGATGCCGCGGACGGCGCCGATCATCTCCGAGGCGAAGAGGATGTTGCGCGCCGGGACGACTTGGCACAGCAGGTCGATGCCGGGCTGGTGGTAGACGCAGGTGTCGAAGAAGACATTGCCCAGCAGGTGTTCCTCCAGCGGGGGCCTACCGAGCGCCATGGCCAGCCCCTGGAAGCGGCCCCAGTGGTACGGGACGGCGCCGCCCCCGTGCGGGATGATCAGCCGCAAGGCCGGGAAGTCGGCGAACAGATCGCCCTGCACCAGCTGCATGAACGCCGTGGTGTCGGCGTTCAGATAGTGCGCCCCCGTGGTGTGGAAGGCCGGGCTGACGCTGGTGCTCACATGCACCATGGCCGGGACGTCGTACTCGACCAGCTTCTCGTAGAGGGGGTACCACGAGCGGTCGGTCAGCGGCGGGGCCGTCCAGTGGCCGCCGGACGGGTCGGGGTTGAGATTCACCGCGACCGCGCCGAGTTCCTCGACACAGCGGGTCAGCTCGGGGAGGCAGGTGGCCGGATCGACGCCCGGCGACTGGGGCAGCATGGCCGCCGGTACGAACCGTTCCGGGAACAGCCCGGCGACCCGGTGACACAGGTCGTTGCACAGCTCGGCCCACTGGGCGGAGGTACGGAAGTCGCCGATGTGGTGCGCCATGAACGAGGCCCGCGGCGAGAAGACCGTGACGTCGACACCGCGCTCGTCCATCATGCGCAGCTGGTTGTCCTCGATGCTCCGGCGCAGTTCGCCGTCGTCGATGCGCAGTTCGGCGGGGTCGGGGGCGCGGTGCGGGTCGGTGGCGGTACCGGGGTCGGGGGCGGTCAGGGCCGTGATCTGGCGGTCGCGCCACTCGCCGAGCGCGGCGGGCGCGGTGGTGTAGTGGCCGTGGCAGTCGATGATCATCGGGCCTCCTCGGGGTTCCGGACACGGCCGGGTATCAGGACGTCGCCGGCCATGATCAGACGGGCGGTGCGGACCAGGGCCGACCGGGTGACCCGGCGCGGACGGGTGCCGGAGAGCCCGAGCCGCAGGGTGAACTCACCGGCGGGGTGCTCGACGGAGACCGGGACGTCCACGTCGTACGCGTCGTCCACGTCGCCGCTTCGGGGACCACCGGCGCTTCCGGGGCCGCCAGGGCTTCCGGGGCCGTCCATACCGCCCGGGAGGGACGCCAGTTCATGGGCGACCGAGCCGTCCAGGACACAGGCCGTGGCGACGGTGACCGCCGCGAGGACACCGATCGACCGATGGCAGACGCGGGGGACGAAGCTCCGCGTGGCGATGACGCCGCCCCGGGCGGGCGGTGCGACCAGCGTCATCTTCGGGTAGTTCTTCGCGGTCACATCGCCGAGCCCCATCAGCTCACCGCAGACCAGCCGCAGCGCCTCGACGCGCGCTTTCAGTACGTCGTCGGCTTCGAGGTCGGACACGGACTCATGCCCCGTACGTCCCAGCGCCGCCGCCGCGACGATCACCACCGGCTGGCCGTTGTCGACGCAGGTGACATCGACGGGGCCGAGGCCGGCCACCGTGACCCGGTCGCGCACGTTGCCGGTGGGCAGCAGGCCCGAGCACACGGACCCCGCGGTGTCCAGGAAGCCGACCGTCACCGGTGCCGCCGTACCGGGCACACCGTCGATCCGCGTGTCACCCGCGTACCCGGCGTGGCGCCGCCCGTCCGGGTCCCGGGGCGTACGGACGGTGATCTCGGCGACGAGCCCGGTGTTGCGGGTGAGCACGCGTGCCGTCGTGGTGTCCCCCTGGGGCGCGAGCAGGCCGGACTCGACGGCGAACGGCACCACGGCCGCGAGCATGTTGCCGCAGTTGGGTGTCATGTCGACGAGGTCGCTGTCCGGTTGCAGCTGGGCGAAGGTGAACTCCAGGTCGACGCCGGGGCGGGTACCGGCGCCGACGATGCCGGCCTTGCTGGTCAGCGGGTGCGCCCCGCCCAGACCGTCGATCTGCCGGGGATCGGGCGAACCCAGCGCGGCGAGCAGCACGGCGTCACGGGCCGCCCGGTCCGCGGGCAGGTCGGCGCTGCGGAAGAACGGGCCGCGCGAGGTGCCGCCGCGCATGAACCAGCACGGGATCGCGATCTGGTCGCCGTGCCTTCGCGGGAGATGCTGCATGGTGGCCTCACCGGTGGAGTAGTCACCGACCTGGATGTCGACGGGGGTCGTCCCGAATGTCGATGGATATCTATGAATGTGGATGGATGTCGATAGATGTCGATGGATGTCTGGGCAACGCGGCGGTGCCGAGCCCCGGCCCGCCCCGACCCGGCCCGGCCCGACCCGGCCTGGCCCGCCCTGGCCCGCCCCGCCCCAACGCTCAGCCGATGAGCTGCCGCTCCAGCCGGGCCAGTACCCGATAGCTGTCGAGCACTGCGGCCAGGCCGGACTCGGGCTCGCGCCCGGCACGGACGGCGGCGACGAAGGCGCGGTCCTGGCCCTCGATCCCGTTGGCGGGACAGCCGGTGCCCGACAGGTCGACCGGCTCGTCCCGGCCCGTGACCAGGTCGTCGTAGCGGGCGACATAGGTGCCGGTGTCCCCGATGTAGCGGAAGACGCTGCCGAAGGGGCCGTCGTTGTTGAAGCTCAGGGAGAGGGTGCAGACGGTGCCGCCCTCGGTGCGCAGCTGGATGGACATGTCCATCGCGATGCCCAGCTCGGGATGGGGCGGCCCCTGGATCGCGTGGGCGGTGACGATGTCCTCGCCGGTCTGGAACCGGAGCAGGTCGACGGTGTGCGCGGCGTGGTGCCACAGCAGATGGTCGGTCCAGGTGCGGGGCTGGTTCAGGGCGTTGAGGTTGCTGCGGCGCAGGAAGTGGGTCCGCACGTCGAGGTGCTGCAACCGGAGCCCGCCGGCCGCGATCCGCTGCCGTATCCAGCGGTGGGAGGGGTTGAACCGGCGGGTGTGGCCGACCATGCAGATCCGGCCGGTGTCGCGCTGGGTCTCGGCGACGGCCTCGGCGTCCGCCCAGCTGTCCGCCAGCGGGATCTCCACCTCGACGTCCTTCCCGGCACGCATGACCGCGATGGCCTGCTCGGCGTGCAGGGGTGTGGGGGTGCACAGGACGACCGCGTCGATGTCGTCCCGCTTCAGCACCTCCGCCAGGTCCGTCGCGGCCGTTGCCGCCCCGTAGCGGGTGGCGAGGGCGTCCGCCTGTGAGCGCTCCGGGGTGACGACGGCGGCCAGTTCGGCGTCCTCGATGACGGCCAGCGCGTCGAGGTGCTTGACGCCGAAGGCACCGGCGCCGACGAGCGCGATCCGGGTGGGCGGTGTGGTTCCTGGCATCAGCTCGATCCCTCCGGTGTCGCCGCGGCTTCCCGGGCCTCCAGGACGATGTGGCCCACGGCGGTGTTGGACGCCGGGACGTGGTAGTGGCGGTGGAGTTCCCTGACGTCGGCGCCCAGCGCGCCGCGCATGATCAGCCACATGACCAGCTCGATCCCCTCGGAACCGGCGTCCCGCAGATATTCGAGGTGCGGGATGCGCCGCAGCGCCTGCGGATCGGAGGTCAGCCGGTCCAGGAAGGCGGTGTCGAACGGGGTGTTGATCAGTCCGGCGCGGGGCCCCTGGAGCTGGTGGCTCATCCCGCCGGTGCCCCAGATCTGGACATCGAGATCCTCGTCGTACGCCCGGACCGCCCTGCCGATCGCCTCGCCCAGCGTCCAGCAGCGGTTTCCCGTCGGCGGCGGATACTGGATGACGTTCACGGCGAGCGGGATGACCCGCACCGGCCAGGCGTCGGGGCTGCCGAACATCAGCGACAGCGGGACCGTCAGTCCGTGGTCGACGTCCAGCCGGTTCATGAGGGTGAGGTCGAACTCGTCCAGGATCAGCGACTCCGCGAGATGCCAGGCGAGTTCGGGATGCCCGTGCACGGTCGGCACCGGCCGCGGCCCGAATCCCTCGTCGGCGGGCTCGAAGGTGGCCGCGCAGCCGAGGGCGAAGGTGGGAATGGTCTCCAGGGAGAAGGCCGAGGCGTGGTCGTTGTAGACGAGGACGACGACATCGGGCCGGTTCCGGTCGAGCCAGGTCCGGGTCCACTCGTAGCCCTGGAACAGCGGCTTCCAGTAGTCCTGTCCGGTGTCGCCGTGGTCGATGGCCGCGCCGATGGCGGGGACATGGCTCGTGCTGATGCCCGCGGTGATCCGTGCCATGGTCATCGCCCTTCGGTACGGGAGCGCAGGCCGTCCGGCGACCGGCCGCCGGCGAGCATGATGGCGGCGTACTCGTCGAGCGGGATCCCGGTCATGGCACTGGCGGCCTCCCGGAAGGACGTCCCGTCGGTGCCGAGGATCTTGCCGAGGAAGTAGATGTTCCCGCCCTCGGCGATGGCGGCGTTCCAGTCACGCGCGAGCACCGCCCGCTTCTGGGCCTCGGTCAAGGGCCATTCGTCGAGGTAGGCACGTTCGTCGGCCTTGAACCGGGCGCGGTTCTCGCTGCGGGTCAGACTCATGCAGAACTGGTTGAGGGCATAGCCCTTGCGGGTCTGTTCCCCGGTGAACACGGTGGTGCCCGGGATGTCGTTCAGCGCGTCTCGTTCCGGCATCTTCCCTCACTCCCCTGCCGTCGAAGTCGAAGTCGCATGAGTCGGGCCCGGTCCGCGAGCGGACCCGGTCGCGGAGCGGACCCGGTCGCGGAGCGGATCCCCGACACGGGCGGACCCGCGCTATCGGTAGGACCAGCCCTGTTCATAGGGCAGCCCGGTGTAGTTCTCGGCCAGCGCGGTGGCCATCGACCGGGACGAGGCGACCCAGTCCAGCTGGGTCTCGGCGAGCCGGTCGTCGAAAAGGTCCCCCTCGGGGGACTTGTGCAGCATCGAGGTCATCCACCAGGAGAAGTGGGTGGCCCGCCAGACCCGCCGCGAGGCGGCCTCGGTGTAACCGGCCAGCAGGTCCGCGCGCCCGGCGGCGTAGTGGCCGCCCAGGGCGTGGGCGAGCAGCCGGACATCGGCCACGGCGAGGTTCATCCCCTTGGCGCCCGTGGGCGGGACGATGTGGGCGGCGTCCCCGACCAGGAACAGCCGCTCACGCTGCATCGGGGTGGCCACGAAACTGCGCATCGGCGTGATGTTCTTGTCCAGCACCGGGCCCTCGCTCAGTGTGAACCCCTCGTCATCGCCGAGCCTGACCTGGAGTTCGGCCCAGACCCGGTCGTCCGGCCAGGCCGCCAGGTCCTCGTCCGGGGCGACCTGGAGATAGAGCCGGGTGACCTGGGGGGAGCGCATGCTGTGCAGCGCGAAACCGTTGGGGTGCCGGGCGTAGATGACCTCGGGGCACGAGGGCGGTGTGCGGGCCAGGATGCCCAGCCAGGCGTAGGGATAGCTCCGCTCGAACTCGGTGCGCCCGGCGATCAGACCGCGGCAGATGCCATGAAATCCGTCGGCGCCGACGACGAAGTCGCACCGGACCTCGTCGGGGTGCCCGTCCTGGACGAAGGTGATCCGCGGCCGGGGCCCGCCGATGTCGTGCACGGTCACGTCCGCCGCGCCGAACCGGACATCTCCCCCGGCCGTCAGCCGGGCGGCGATGAGGTCCTTCACCACTTCCTGCTGGCCGTAGACGGTGACCCCGCGTCCGGTCAGGTCGTGCAGGTCCAACCGGTGCGTACGGGCGCCGAAACGGATGTTCAGCCCTTCGTGGACCAGGCCCTCGGCGTCCAGGCGATCGGCTACCCCGGCCTCGCGGAGGGTCTGGACCGTGCCGTGTTCGAGCACCCCGGCACGCACCCGGTGCTCGACATAGTCCCGGTCCCTGACCTCCAGTACCACCGAGTCGATCCCCTGCGAGGCGAGCAGTTGCGACAGCAGCAGCCCCGCGGGGCCGGCGCCGATGATCCCCACCTGAGTCCGCATGTCGGCCTCCGATCCCGTTTCGCGGCTGGTGCGGGCAGCTTCGCCGCCACGGCCGGCGCCGGGGCTACGATTTCCACGCTGAGGAAAACTTTGCGGTCAGGGCGGGAGCGGGGAGCCAGGGTGATGACCATCGAGAGGCTGTCCAGCACCCGGCGGGCGCTGGACGTGCTGGACTGCTTCACCGCGGACACTCCGGCGCTGACCTTGTCCGAGATCGCGCGGCGGCTCGACCGGCCGGTCTCCTCCACCCACCGCCAGCTCCGGGAGCTGACCCGCTGGGGCGCGCTGGAGCGCGACGAGTCCGGGCGGTACTCGATCGGCCTGCATCTGTGGGAGGTGGGCGCGCTGGCACCGCGCAGCAAGAGCCTGCGCGAGGCCGCCCTGCCGTTCCTGGAGGATCTGTACGAGGCGACCCATCAGAACGTGCAGGTGGCCATCCTCGACGGCAAGGAGGTCGTGTACGTCGAGCGTCTGTTCAGCCATCACGCCACCCGGATCGTCGCCCGTCCGGGCACCCGGCTCCCGCTGCATGTGACCGGCGTCGGCCGGGTCCTGCTGGCGCACGCCGGGACCGAGCTGATCAACGAGGTGCTCGGCGGTCCGCTGCGGGCCTACACCGAGTACAGCGTGGTGGACCCCGGTCAGCTGCGCCGGGAACTCGCGGCCATCCAGCGGGACGGCTTCGCCCTGAGCGACCGGCAGTTCGAGCTGGTCTCCGCGTCGGTGGCGGCCCCGATCCGGGGCGCGGACAACACCGTGGTCGCGGCGCTGTCGATCATCGTCCCGTCCCGCGACGGCACGGCACGCGGCCTCGCCCCGGCCGTCGTCACAGCGGCCCGAGGCATCTCCCGCGCACTGGGAGCACCGCTCCCCCGACCACGCTGAAACCCGACCGGGACCCTACCGGGCCACTCCCCCGGGCCGCCGTCCGCACACCCGATGCCACCGGGCCATCCTCCGCCGACCCGACCCCGCCCGGCCGTCTCCGCCGGGCCCATCCCACCGGCCGCCCGCACGCACCGACCCGCCCGCGCCGGCCCTCGCGGCGAACCCGGCCACCGCAAGGGGCCGCACAGCCGCCCCCGACCCCGTACCACCGGTACGGCGGCCCGGCCCGAGGCTTGCCGGGCCGATCCCGCTCGCCCGATCCCGCCGGGCCGTCCTCCGCCGGGCCGATCCCGCTCGCCCGGCCCGCACGCACCAACCCCCGCAGCGGACCTGGCCCCCAGAAGGCCCACACAGCCGACCCTGCGCACCTCACCGGTACCGCAGCCCCGCACAACCGATGCCGCACCTCACAGCCACGCGCCACCCAGCTGATCCCCTACGTCCACGTCGCCGGAACGCCCCGCACACCCGATCCCCCACCCCAGCGGAACACCCCGCACAACCACCCCCGCACCTCGCGACGGCCCCCGGAGAGCCGAAATCACACCCCACCCAAGCCGCACCCCACCCAAGCCGCACCTCACCCGAACCCCCACCTCACCCGAAGTCACCCTCCCCCTCGTCCTCCCCCTCCCCCCGCTCCCCCGCCGCCGCAAACGCCCCCGTCGCCATCCGATGCAGCAGCTCCGCCATGGCCCCCCGCCCCGGCAGGGAACCCCGGCGGCCGAAATGGGGCGTGGAGTTCAGCAGGCCGAAGACGGAATGCACCGCCGAGCGGGCCGACGGCTCCGGCAGGGACGGGTACAGCTCGCGGACCACCGTCACCCACAGCTCGACGTACTGCCGCTGAAGCTGCCGTACCAGCTTGCGGTCGCTGTCACGCAAACGGTCCAGCTCGCGGTCGTGGAGAGTGATCAGGGGACGGTCGTCCAGGGCGAAGTCGATATGGCCCTCGATGAGCGAGTCCAGGACGGCACCCGGCGGGCACCCCTGGCCCGCCTCCGTCAGGCGGCGCTTCGCGCCGGTCAGCAGCCGGCCGCTGATCCCCACCAGCAGTTCGGCGAGCATCGCGTCCTTGCCGGGGAAGTGCCGGTAGAGGCCGGGCCCGCTGATGCCGACGGCCGCGCCTATCTCGTCCACGCCCACGCCATGGAAGCCGCGTTCGGCGAACAGCCGGGCAGCCTCCTTGAGGATCTGCTCGCGGCGGGTGAGGGCGTCGGTTCTGATGGCCATGACGCCAATTCTAGACAGGAAGGTTAGCGGTCGTTAACCTGGAGGAAATGCGTTAACGCTCATTAACAAGGTGAGGGGGCTCGCGGGATGGATCAGGCACCGGAGCTGTCGAGCGCGGCAGACCCCGCGTCGGCGGCGTTCCGCGCCAACGAGGCGGCGCAGCGCGCGCTGGTGGACGAGTTGCACGACCGGCTCGCCACCGCGCGGCTCGGCGGCGGCGAGAAGGCGCGCGCCCGGCACACCGCGCGGGGCAAGCTGCTGCCGCGTGACCGGGTCGACACCCTGCTGGACCCCGGTTCGCCCTTCCTGGAGCTGGCCCCGCTGGCCGCCGAGGGGATGTACGAGGGACAGGCCCCGGCGGCGGGTGTGATCGCCGGGATCGGGCGGGTCAGCGGGCGCGAGTGCGTGGTCGTCGCCAATGACGCCACCGTCAAGGGCGGCACGTACTACCCGATGACCGTGAAGAAGCATCTACGCGCGCAGGAGGTGGCTCTCGACAACCGCCTCCCCTGCGTCTACCTCGTGGACTCGGGCGGCGCCTTCCTCCCGATGCAGGACGAGGTCTTCCCGGACCGGGACCACTTCGGGCGGATCTTCTTCAACCAGGCCCGGATGTCCGCCGCCGGGATCCCGCAGATCGCCGCCGTCATGGGGTCGTGCACGGCCGGGGGCGCCTATGTGCCCGCGATGAGCGACGAGGCCGTCATCGTCCGAGGTCAGGGCACGATCTTTCTCGGCGGCCCGCCGCTGGTGAAGGCCGCCACGGGCGAGGTCGTGACCGCCGAGGAGCTGGGCGGCGGGGAGGTGCACGCGCGCGTGTCGGGGGTCACCGACCATCTCGCCGAGGACGACGCGCACGCGCTGCGGATCGTGCGGGACATCGTCGCCACGGTGCCCGCGCGCGGGCCGCTGCCCTGGCAGGTGGCGCCGGTCATCGAGCCGAAGGTCGACCCGTACGGGCTGTACGGGGCGGTGCCCGCCGACCCCCGCACCCCCTACGACGTCCGCGAGATCATCGCCCGGACCGTCGACGGCTCGCGCTTCGCGGAGTTCAAGGCCGAGTTCGGGCAGACCCTGGTCACCGGCTTCGCCCGGATCCACGGCCACCCCGTCGGCATCGTCGCGAACAACGGCATCCTGTTCTCCGAGTCCGCCCAGAAGGGCGCCCACTTCATCGAGCTGTGCGACCAGCGCGGCATCCCCCTGGTGTTCCTCCAGAACATCTCGGGCTTCATGGTCGGCAAGGCCTACGAGGCCGGGGGCATCGCCAAGCACGGGGCGAAGATGGTCACCGCCGTCGCCACCACCCGCGTACCGAAGCTGACGGTCGTGGTCGGCGGGTCGTACGGCGCGGGGAACTACTCGATGTGCGGGCGGGCCTACTCGCCGCGCTTCCTGTGGATGTGGCCCGGCGCCAAGATCTCCGTGATGGGCGGCGAGCAGGCCGCCTCCGTGCTCGCCACGGTCAAGCGGGATCAGATCGAGGGCCGGGGCGAGTCCTGGGCCGCCGGGGACGAGGACGCGTTCAAGGCGCCGATCCGCGCGCAGTACGAGCATCAGGGGAATGCCTACTACGCGACCGCCCGGCTCTGGGACGACGGGGTCATCGACCCCCTCCAGACCCGTCAGGTGCTGGGCCTGGCCCTGACCGCGTGCGCCAACGCGCCCCTGGGTGACCCCCAGTTCGGCGTCTTCCGGATGTGAGGGGACTCAAAGAAATGCCCGACACCATGCCCGGCACAAGGTCCGGCGGCCCGGCCGATGCCAGGTCCGTTTCCGCCAGGCCCGTTCCCACCCCCTCCGGCGCGATGTTCGACACCGTCCTGGTCGCCAACCGCGGTGAGATCGCCGTACGGGTCATCCGTACGCTGCGCGCCCTGGGCGTGCGCTCGGTCGCCGTGTTCTCCGACGCCGACGCCGACGCCCGGCATGTGCGCGAGGCCGACACGGCGGTACGGATCGGTCCGGCGCCCGCGAGCGAGAGCTATCTGTCGGCCGAGCGGATCCTTGAGGCCGCCGCGCGCACCGGCGCCCAGGCGGTCCACCCCGGCTACGGCTTCCTCGCCGAGAACGCCGCCTTCGCCCGCGCCTGCGCGAAGGCGGGGCTGGTGTTCATCGGGCCGCCCGCCGACGCGATCGCCCTGATGGGCGACAAGATCCGCGCCAAGGAGACGGTGAGCGCGGCCGGGGTGCCGGTCGTGCCCGGCGGCCGTGACCCGGACCTCGCCGAGGCCGCCCGCGCGCTGGGCGCGCCCGTGCTGCTCAAGCCCAGCGCGGGCGGCGGCGGCAAGGGCATGCGGCTGGTGCGGGACCTGGCCGTGCTGGACGAGGAGATCGCCGCCGCCCGCCGCGAGGCCGCCGCCTCCTTCGGCGATGACACGCTGCTGGTCGAGCGGTGGATCGACCGCCCCCGGCACATCGAGATCCAGGTGCTGGCCGACGCCCACGGCAATGTCATCCATCTGGGCGAGCGCGAATGCTCCCTCCAGCGCCGCCACCAGAAGGTCATCGAGGAGGCGCCGAGCGTCCTGCTGGACGCGGCGACCCGCGCGGCGATGGGCGAGGCGGCGGTCCAGGCGGCCCGCTCCTGCGGGTACGTGGGCGCGGGCACGGTCGAGTTCATCGTCCCCGGCGGCGCCCCGGTGGCGGCCGGAGGGACCTCCGCCGAGCCCGCCGTATCCGCGTACCACTTCATGGAGATGAACACCCGCCTCCAGGTGGAACACCCGGTCACCGAGCTGGTCACCGGCCTCGACCTGGTGGAGTGGCAGCTCCGGGTCGCCGCCGGGGAGCCGCTGCCCCTCACGCAGGACGACATCACGCTCACCGGGCACGCGATCGAGGCCCGGATCTGCGCCGAGGACCCGGCCCGCGGCTTCCTCCCCTCCGGCGGCACGGTCCTGCTGCTGCGCGAGCCCGAGGGCGACGGCGTCCGCACCGACTCCGGGCTGAGCGAGGGCACCGAGGTGGGCAGCCTGTACGACCCGATGCTGTCCAAGGTGATCGCCCACGGCCCCGACCGGGCGAGCGCCCTGCGCGGACTGCGGGCCGCCCTCGCCGACACCGTCACCCTGGGCGTGCCGACCAACGCAGGATTCCTGCGGCGGCTGCTGGCCCATCCGGCGGTCGTGGCGGGCGACCTGGACACCGGCCTGGTGGAGCGGGAGGCAAAGACGCTGATCCCCGGGGACGTACCCCTGGAGGTGTACGAGGCGGCGGCGGCCGTACGACTGGACGCGCTGCGGCCCGCCCCGGACCCGGCCGGCTGGACCGACCCCTTCTCGGTGCCCAGCGGCTGGCGGCTCGGCGGGGAGCCCCGGCCGGTCGGCTTCCCGCTGAAGGTCCGCGAGCCGCTGACGTACGTGCCGCGCGGCACGCACACCGTCACCGGCGACCGGGTGTCGGTGACCCTCGACGGCATCCGGCACACCTTCACGCGCGCGGGCGACTGGCTGGGCCGGGACGGCGACGCCTGGCACGTACGGGACCACGACCCCGTCGCCGCGTCGCTGACCGGCGCCGCCCGCTCCGGCGCCGACTCGCTGACCGCCCCGATGCCGGGCACGGTGACGGTGGTGAAGGTCGCCGTCGGGGACCCGGTGAGCGCCGGCCAGAGTCTGCTGGTGGTGGAGGCGATGAAGATGGAGCACGTGATCTCGGCGCCGCACGCGGGGACGGTCACCGAGCTGGAGGTGACACCGGGGTCGACGGTGGCGATGGACCAGGTACTGGCGGTGATCGAGCCGGAGGCGGACCCAGTGCCCTCGGCCCCAGAGGAATCGCCCGCGCCCCCGGGGGAGCCGCCCTCGGCGAGGGGAGAGGCGACATCATGACCACCCCCGCTCCCGGCCTCCCCATGGTCGTCCCCGCCCCCGACCTCCCCGCCCGGGTCCGTATCCACGAGGTGGGCCCCCGCGACGGCCTCCAGAACGAGAAGGCGACCGTCCCGACGAAGATCAAGGCGGAGTTCGTCCACCGCCTGGCCGACGCGGGACTCACCACCATCGAGGCCACGAGCTTCGTCCACCCCAAGTGGGTCCCCCAACTGGCAGACGCCGAGCAGCTCTTCCCCCTCCTCGGCGACCTGCCCGGGGTGGAGCTGCCCGTGCTGGTGCCCAACGAGCGCGGCCTGGACCGCGCGCTGGCCCTCGGCGCCCGCCGGGTCGCCGTGTTCGCCAGCGCCACCGAGTCCTTCGCGCGGGCCAACCTCAACCGCACGGTGGACGAGGCGCTCGCCATGTTCGAGCCGGTGGTCCGCAGGGCGAAGGAGGCCCGCAACGGCCATGACGGCAAGGTGCACGTCCGCGGCTATCTCTCCATGTGCTTCGGCGACCCCTGGGAAGGGCCGGTCCCCATCCACCAGGTGGTCCGGGTCGCCAGGGCCCTGCTCGACATGGGCTGCGACGAACTGAGCCTGGGCGACACCATCGGGGTCGCCACCCCGGCCCATGTCCAGGATCTGCTGGCCCAGCTCAATGAGGAGGGCGTGCCGACCTCCGCGATCGGCGTGCACTTCCACGACACCTACGGCCAGGCCCTCGCCAACACCCTGGCCGCCCTCCAGCACGGCGTCTCCACCGTCGACGCCTCCGCGGGCGGCCTCGGCGGCTGCCCGTACGCCAGGTCCGCCACCGGCAATCTCGCCACCGAGGATCTCGTGTGGATGCTGCGCGGCCTCGGCATCGAGACCGGGGTCGATCTCGGCCGGCTCACCGCCACCAGCGTGTGGATGGCCGAGCGACTGGGCCGCCCCAGCCCGTCCCGCACCGTCAGAGCCCTGTCCCACGAAGACCGGGCCCCGGACCAGCAGGAGCAATGAGCCAGATGAATCACCGTCTCTCCCCCGAACTGGAAGAACTCCGCCGCACGGTGGAGGAGTTCGCGCACGACGTGATCGCCCCGAAGATCGGCGACTACTACGAGCGGCACGAGTTCCCCTACGAGATCGTCCGCGAGATGGGCCGCATGGGCCTGTTCGGCCTGCCGTTCCCGGAGGAGTACGGCGGGATGGGCGGCGACTATCTGGCGCTGGGCGTGGCCCTGGAGGAACTGGCCCGGGTGGACTCCTCCGTGGCCATCACCCTGGAGGCGGGCGTCTCGCTGGGCGCGATGCCGCTGCATCTGTTCGGCACCGAGGAGCAGAAGCGCCGGTGGCTGCCCGGGCTGTGCTCCGGCGAGACCCTGGGCGCGTTCGGCCTGACCGAGCCCGACGGCGGCACGGACGCGGGCGCGACCCGGACGACGGCCCGCCTGGACGAGGCGACGCAGGAATGGGTGATCAACGGCACCAAGTGCTTCATCACCAACTCGGGTACGGACATCACGGGCCTGGTCACGGTCACCGCGGTCACCGGCCGCACCCCCGACGGCAAGCCGCTGATCTCCGCGATCATCGTCCCGTCGGGCACCCCCGGCTTCACGGTGGCGGCCCCGTACTCGAAGGTGGGCTGGAACGCGTCGGACACCCGGGAGCTGTCCTTCGCGGACGTCCGGGTGCCGCGCGCGAACCTGCTGGGCGAGGAGGGCCGGGGCTACGCGCAGTTCCTGCGCATCCTGGACGAGGGCCGGATCGCCATAGCCGCGCTGGCGACCGGGCTGGCGCAGGGGTGCGTCGACGAATCGGTCCGGTACGCGAAGGAACGTCACGCCTTCGGCCGGGCGATCGCCGGGTACCAGGCCATCCAGTTCAAGATCGCCGACATGGAGATGCGGGCCCACACCGCCCGCCTGGCCTGGCGCGACGCCGCGTACCGGCTGGTCGACGGCGAGCCCTTCAAGAAGGAGGCGGCCCTGGCCAAGCTCTACTCCTCCACGATCGCGGTCGACAACGCCCGCGACGCCACCCAGGTCCACGGCGGCTACGGCTTCATGAACGAGTACCCGGTCGCCCGCATGTGGCGTGACTCCAAGATCCTGGAGATCGGCGAGGGCACGAGCGAGGTTCAGCGGATGCTGATCGCGAGGGAGCTGGGGCTGACCGGCTGAGGGTCCGGGGCGGTGTGCGGGGGGTATACCGGGGGGGGCGGTCCGGCTCTGACACGCAAGGGCCGGACCGGCGCCCGGCGTGGAGGACGCGGACCGGTCGCCGGGCTCACCGGCCAACTCCGCCGTCCCCGTACCCGTCCCCGTCCAACCGCGGCACCCCCTCCGCTCAGTCGAAGACAGTGAGGGCAAGCACGGTGACCAGATAGGGCACGGGGATCGCGAGTGCCGCGGCCAGCCAGCGTCGCCGGTGCCATCCCAGCCCGGCGGGGAAGAGCACGTCCACGGCGAGCACCAGCAGCACCCCGAGCCCGCCGACGAAGAACAGACCCACCCGCGCCGCTCCGGGGCCCTCGATGACACTGACGTCACCGCAGTCGGTGAGGCCGACCCCGGAGTTGTCGAACGCGCAGGACCGGTAGTCGGTGAACAGCAGCCAGGCCGAGTGGAGCGGCACCATCGCGGGCACGCCGAACAGCAGATTGACGCAGACGGGAACAGCGCGCCGCCAGTGCCACCGCCGTACGGACGGCTGGAGTTCATGGTCCGGCATGACCTCGTCCCGCTTCCCTCGCGGCACCGACAGGCCGCCGGCGAGCCCCACCCCCGAGACCAGGAAGGAAGGTTAGGCTAACCTTGCTTCGAAAATCCCGGCGAGCGCCCCGCCCCGTTCGAAAGCAGCCCCACCATGCCCCACACCCACGCCCCCCACCTGACCCGCCGCAGAATACTCACCGCCGGTGGCGCCCTCGGCCTCGGTGCCGTCCTCGTCGCCTGCGGGGGCGACGACACGACCGCCGTGCGGCCGGACCCCGCCGACGACGCCCAGAACTCCGGCCCCTGGTCCTTCGAGGACGACCGCGGCGAGACCGCGCGGGCCGACCGCACCCCCGCCACCGTCGTCGCCTTCACCGGCGTCGCCGCCGCCCTGCACGACTACGGCGTCACCGTCAAGGGCGTCTTCGGCCCCACCGAGACCACCGACGGCGAGCCCGACGTCCAGGCCGGCGACCTCGACATCAGCAAGGTCACCATCCTGGGCAACGAGTGGGGCCAGTTCAACATCGAGCAGTACGCCGCGCTCCAGCCGGACGTCCTGATCTCCACGATGTTCGACGACCAGGGCACCCTCTGGTACGTCCCCGACGAGTCCAAGGACAAGATCCTCGCCCTCGGCGCCCCCAGCGTCGGCATCTCCGTCTACGACCGGCTGCTCACCCAGTCACTGGAGCGGATGGCCGAGTTGGCCGCCTCGCTCGGCGCCGACCTGGCCGCCGCCGAGGTCACGGCGGCGAAGAAGCGGTTCGAGGACGCGGCGGCCCGGCTGCGCGCCGCCGCGAAGGCCAAGCCCGACATCAAGGTGCTGGCCGGCTCCGCGAGCCAGGACATCTTCTACGTCTCCGGCCCCGACCTCGCCATCGACCTGGAGTACTTCAAGTCCCTCGGCGTGAACTTCGTGACGCCCCCCGCCGCGGCCATGGCGGACACCGGCGGCTGGTTCCAGTCGCTGAGCTGGGAGAACGCCAACACCTACGACGCCGACGTGCTCTTCATGGACAACCGCTCGTCGGCGATCCAGCCCGCCGACATCACGGAGGGCACCTGGAAGCAGCTCCCCGCGGTGAAGGCGGGTCAGGTGATCTCCCGCGACGCCGAGCCGATCCTGTCGTACGACAAGTGCGCACCGGCACTGGAGGCCCTGGCAAAGGCCCTGGAGAACGCGGAGCAGGTCAGCTGAGCGAGCGGCCCCGGCCGCTGGGGACCGCCCCCCCTCACCACTCCGGTGGAACAATCCCTGTCATGGCGGAAATCATCCAGAAGGACGGCACCTGGGAGTTCGACGGTGACGCGCTGCGGCTGACGCCCGGACGGGACAAATCCGTCGGTCTGCTGCGCAGGACCCTCGGGGAGCGGGTCGTACCCCTTGCCGCGCTGGCGGGCATCTCCTTCGAGCAGGGCCGCAGGGCGGGGCGGGTCAGACTGCGGCTGCGGGACGGTTCGGACCCGCTCCAGATCGCCACGGGCGGACGGCTGACCGAGCCGCACGACCCCTATCAGCTGGCCGTGGAGTCCGACCGGTACGGGGTCGCCGAGTACTTCGTGGCCGAGGTCCGCAACGCGCTGCTGCTGGACCAGGTGCCGGGCGACCCGGTGGACACCTATCTGCTGGCGGGCCCGGCGGTGCCGCTGTCGTTCGCCGCCGGGGACGCCACGGTGAGCTTCGACGGCGACCAGGTGCGGCTGGAGTGGAACTGGAAGACGGAGGAGGCCAAGTCCGCCGCCGGCCCCCGGACCCTCGCCGTCACCGACATCACGGCCGTGGACTGGCACCCGGCGGTCGGCCTGGAGAACGGCCACCTCCGGTTCACCGTGCGCAACGCGCCGACGAAGGCCCCGCCCAAGTACGACCCCCACTCGGTGGACCTGTGGGGCTTCAAGAAGGACCCCCTGATGGCCCTGATCGCGGCGGCCGTCCAGGCCCGGCTCGCGCACCCGTCGGCACCCTCACCCGACGGCCGCCCTCAACCCACCGCCCCAGCCCCCGCCGACGCACCCACACCCGCCCACGCGCCGGCCCCTGCCCCGGACGACCACGACGCCCTGCTGCGGCGGCTGCGCGAGCTGGGTGAGCTGCACCGCGCGGGCGTGCTGACCGACGAGGAGTTCGCGCTGGCCAAACAGGCGGTCCTCAAGCGCCCGTGACACGCCCCTGCCCGGAATCGGGCAGGATTCTTGCGAAAGCCCCGCCACTCCTTCAGGATCAAGCGGGTGCACGACGAACTCGTAGATCATCTGACACGCTCCACCCCCCTGAACCGGGGCGAGGCACTGCGGGTGATCCAGGACGTGCTCGCCTACTTCGACGAGACGACCGTGGAGTTCGTCCGTCGCCGCCACCGCGAGCTACAGGCCCAGGGCCTGGTCAACGCGGCGATCTTCGAGCGGATCGAGGCGGACCTGAAATACCGGGCGGTGGCACCCCCGGAGCTGTCGCTCCGTCAGCTGCGCCGCATCGTCTACGGCTAGGAAAATCCATACATGTGCGGAATCGTCGGATATATCGGCAAGCGCGATGTCACCCCGCTGCTCCTGGAGGGCCTCCAGCGCCTGGAGTACCGCGGCTATGACTCGGCGGGCATCGCCGTCACCTCCGCCAAGGCGGCCGGCCTCAGGACGGTCAAGGCCAAGGGCCGGGTCCGTGACCTGGAGGCCAAGGTCCCGGCCCGCTTCAAGGGCACCACCGGGATCGCCCACACCCGCTGGGCCACCCACGGCGCCCCCTCCGACGTCAACGCCCACCCGCACCTGGACGCCGAGGGCAAGGTCGCCGTCGTCCACAACGGCATCATCGACAACGCCGCCGACCTGCGCCGCAAGCTGGAGGCGGACGGCGTCGTCTTCCTCTCCGAGACCGACACCGAGGTCCTCGTCCACCTGATCTCCCGCTCGCAGGCGGAGAAGCTGGAGGACAGGGTCCGCGAGACCCTGCGCCTGATCGAGGGCACGTACGGCATCGCCGTGCTGCACGCCGACTTCCCCGACCGGATCGTGGTCGCCCGCAACGGCTCCCCGGTCGTCCTCGGCATCGGCGAGAAGGAGATGTTCGTCGCCTCCGACATCGCCGCGCTGGTCACCCACACCCGGCAGATAGTGACGCTGGACGACGGCGAGATGGCCACCCTGAAGGCCGACGACTTCCGCACGTACACGACGGAGGGCACCCGTACGACGTCCGAGCCCACCACGGTCGAGTGGGAAGCGGCGTCGTACGACATGGGCGGCCACGACACCTACATGCACAAGGAGATCCACGAGCAGTCCGAGGCCGTGGACCGGGTGCTGCGCGGCCGGATCGACGACCGTTTCTCCACGGTCCACCTGGGCGGCCTCAACCTCGACGCCCGCGAGGCCCGCGCGGTCCGCCGCGTCAAGATCCTCGGCTGCGGCACCTCGTACCACGCGGGCATGATCGGCGCCCAGCTGATCGAGGAGCTGGCCCGCATCCCCGCCGACGCCGAGCCCGCCTCCGAGTTCCGCTACCGCAACGCCGTCGTCGACCCCGACACCCTGTACATCGCCGTCTCCCAGTCCGGTGAGACGTACGACGTGCTGGCCGCCGTCCAGGAGCTGAAGCGCAAGGGCGGCAAGGTCCTCGGCGTGGTGAACGTGGTCGGCTCCGCGATCGCCCGCGAGGCCGACGGCGGCATCTACGTGCACGCGGGCCCGGAGGTCTGCGTGGTCTCCACCAAGTGCTTCACCAACACCACGGTCGCCTTCGCGCTGCTCGCCCTGCACCTGGGCCGGGTCCGCGACCTCTCGGTCCGCGACGGCAAGCGGATCATCGCCGGACTGCGGCAGCTCCCCGCCCAGATCGCCGAGATCATGAAGCAGGAGCAGGAGATCGAGCAGCTGGCCAAGACCTACGCGGACGCCCGCTCGATGCTCTTCATCGGCCGGGTGCGCGGCTATCCGGTGGCCCGCGAGGCGTCCCTGAAGCTCAAGGAGGTCTCCTACATCCACGCCGAGGCGTACCCCGCCTCCGAGCTGAAGCACGGCCCCCTGGCGCTGATCGAGCCCGCCCTCCCCACGGTCGCGATCGTCCCCGACGACGACCTGCTGGAGAAGAACCGCGCCGCGATGGAGGAGATCAAGGCCCGCAGCGGCAAGATCCTCGCGGTCGCCCACCAGCCCCAGGAAAAGGCCGACCAGACCCTCCTGGTCCCCAAGAACGAGGACGAACTGGACCCCATCCTCATGGGCATCCCCCTCCAGCTCCTCGCCTACCACACGGCCCTGACCCTGGGCCGAGACATCGACAAGCCCCGAAACCTGGCGAAGTCGGTAACGGTGGAGTAGCCGAGAATCGCCGGGCCGGAGTACGCCCCCAAGGGGCGCGGGGAACTGCGCGACCAGCCCCCACCCACCCGCACAGGCCCCACAACGGAACGAGCCCCCACGTGCTGCCACCAGCCACGGGGGGCTCGCTCCCTGCCACCGGACCACAGAACCCGGCCCGGCCCACGCGACTAGCCGACAGCCGTCACACCCCGTCCGGCCGTCCGCCGCGGCAACGCGGTCGGCCAGTGCGCGAGCACCGCCGTGGCCGCGTACCAGGCCACCGCGCCCGCCGCGACGGCGACCCATCCCCCGACCTTGGCCAGCCCGTCGTTCTCCGCGAGGAACGCGATCGCGAGCAGCACCAGGGAGACGAAGAACAGCCCGTACGCGACCTGTCCGAGCTGGTCCCCACCGGCGAGGGTGAGGGTCAGCGCGACCAGGGCGAACAGGAGCAGGAACAGTCCGGCCGCGTTGGCCGAGACCTGGTTGCCGACCGAGACGGCCCAGGTGAACCAGAGGGCGCCGAGCGCCGAGAAGGCCGTACCGGAGGCCGTGTCACGGTCACGGAAGGCCAGCAGCCCGACGACGAAGAGGGCGACTCCGCCCACGTACTGAGCGATTGACGCGGCATCAGCGGCCGACACACCGTCGACCACATCGGTGAATCCGAACCCGAAGGCCAGCAGGGTGATCCCCAGGGCGAGTCGGCCGACCACAGTAGTGTTTCCGCTTCCCGCGGAGACAGCGTTGTCCACGGCGGGCTCCCTTCATGCATGTGCGGTTGTGGTGCCCGATGTATGCCCTTCACAAAGGCACAAACACCTCTACGCGCGAGTAGATTCGGCGAGCGGGAAAAGGCCGGAGCACGACCGGAACGGCACATCCCACCTGGGACGACGGCGAGTTACGGAATGACGACGACGGGCCGCTTCGCGCGCTTGGCGAGCCGTCCGGCGACCGAGCCGAACATCCGCCCCACGATGCCGTGCGTGGATCCGACGACGATCGCGTCCGCCTCGTACTCCCGCCCGACCTCTTCGAGTTCGTGACAGATGTCGCCGCCGCGCTCGACCAGGATCCAGGGCACCTCGGCGAGATAGTCCGCGCAGGCCAGTTCCAGCCCCAGCACCTCGGTGCGGTGGTCGGGGACGTCCACGAAGACGGGGGGCTCGCAGCCGGCCCAGACGGTGGTCGGGAGCCGGTTGGCGACATGCACGATGATCAGGCCCGAGCCGGAGCGCCGGGCCATGCCGATGGCGTACGCGAGGGCACGCTCGCTGGAGGTGGAGCCGTCGAAGCCGACGACGACGCCGTGCTTGAAGGCGGGGTCGCACGCATGGCGTGGCTCTTCCGCCGCCAGGGGATCGGCCGCCGTGTGGTCGGCGACCGGCCGCTTGCGGTCCGCGGGTTCGGAGAATTCGTGACCGGCCATGGCTGTCTCGGCGTTGTGATCCTTCATAGGGGAGAGACGACTACGTCGTCCGAGCTGTGTCCGGGAAACATCTTCCCAACCCCATACCCGCAAGGGTACGGCGGCACGCCTCCTTCGCCCAGTTCCCGCACGGCTGCCCGGCGGGTTTCGTGGAGCATGCACGAGGGGGCGCCCGTCACGCAATGGTTGCTGCCCCGTACAGGCGGTTTGCACAGGATTCACCGGCGCGCAAGGGTGATCGTCCGTCCCGCTCGCTGACAGTGACCGTCCCGGGACGCGGACGTTGAAGTGCGTGAACCACGCCACAGGGAGCACGCCATGTCCGCACCCCGTACCGCCCCAGCCGCCCCCACCGCCCCCTCGGCGTCCCACGCCACCGCCGGAGAGCCGCGCCCGCAGGGCCCCTCGCCCACGCCGCGCACCCCGCCCCCGGCGGAACCGGGCCCGGCGGCGGACCCCACCGGGGACCTGGTGCGCTGGGCGGTCTTCAGCTGCGCCCTCGTCCCCCTGGTCCTGCTCTGGTACGGCACCTCCCTGGCCGGCGCGGCCGGTACGGCGCTGGGGCTGGCGGCGGTCACCGGGGCGTGTCGGCTGCTGCTGCGCCGCTCGGAGCGCCGCGCCCGCGTGTTGGCGGGCGAAATGCCCGCGCCCCACCCCCACCGGCAGGCCGACGAGGGCCCACCGCCCGCCGCCCGGTGGAGGGGTACGGGGCCGGGAACCGCCCCCGGGACCACCGGGGAGGCCCCGCGCGCCTGGGAGACCCCGCGCCACCCGGGCGGGAACGGCCTCCCGGGCTGACGCAGACTGACCGGTTTCCGCGCACCGGGCCGTATCTTTTCAGCCAACTTCTGGTTCGCGTGCATCCACTGGTCTGACCACCCTCCACGCCCCGTTCGACCTGCACGGAAAGGGTCTCAGGCGGCTTCCGCACCCTACGCGGATTAGCCACCGCGACAAGGCGCACTTCCCTGCACGTCCCGGGAGTGCAACGCTTCGTGATCGAATGCTTTACGCCAAGTTGCCAAGTCGACAATCCGCAGGGGTGGCAATCCGGTCACACCCGCGGTGCGGGACCCAGTAGATTCGATCTTGACTGTCGTATGGCGGGGGACTCGTGCAGGACCGAGGGGAAACGTGCAGGAGCGACACAACCGAGGAGCCGCGACCACCGAGGGGGGCTTAGCAGTATGAGCCACGACTCCACTGCCGCGCCGGAAGCCGCGACCCGGAAACTGACCGGGCGGCGGCGCAAGGAGATCGTCGCGGTGCTGCTGTTCAGCGGCGGCCCCATCTTCGAGAGTTCCATACCGCTGTCGGTGTTCGGAATCGACCGCCAGGACGCCGGCGTGCCGCGCTACCGCCTGCTGGTGTGTGCCGGCGAGGACGGTCCGCTGCGGACCACCGGGGGCCTGGAACTCAGCGCGCCGCATGGCCTGGAAGCGATCGCGCGGGCGGGCACGGTCGTCGTACCGGCCTGGCGTTCGATCACTTCCCCGCCTCCGGACGACGCGCTCGACGCGCTGCGCCGGGCCCACGAGGAAGGCGCCCGGATCGTCGGGCTGTGCACCGGCGCCTTCGTCCTCGCGGCGGCGGGCCTGCTGGACGGCCGCCCGGCCACCACCCACTGGATGTACGCGCCGACGCTGGCCAAGCGCTATCCGTCGGTCCACGTCGATCCCAGAGAACTCTTCGTGGACGACGGCGACGTACTGACCTCGGCGGGCACCGCCGCCGGAATCGATCTGTGTCTGCACATCGTGCGCACGGACCACGGCAACGAGGCCGCCGGGGCACTGGCCCGCCGGCTGGTGGTGCCGCCGCGCCGGAGCGGAGGCCAGGAACGCTACCTGGACCGCTCTTTACCAGAGGAGATCGGCGCCGACCCGCTCGCCGAGGTCGTCGCCTGGGCGTTGGAGCATCTCCACGAGCAGTTCGACGTGGAGACGCTGGCGGCCCGCGCGTACATGAGCCGACGGACCTTCGACCGCCGGTTCCGGTCGCTGACCGGCAGTGCCCCGCTGCAATGGCTGATCACTCAGCGGGTGCTCCAGGCGCAGCGGCTGCTGGAGACATCGGACTACTCGGTGGACGAGGTGGCGGGCCGCTGCGGCTTCCGCTCCCCGGTGGCCCTGCGCGGTCACTTCCGCCGCCAGCTCGGCTCGTCCCCGGCGGCCTACCGCGCCGCGTACCGGGCCCGCCGTCCTCAGTCGGACAAACCGTCCGAACCGGATCACGGCTCACCGTCCGCCCTGCCGCCCACGACCGCCCACCTCCACCCGCCCCACCCGCCCCACCCCCTCCACCCGGACTCGCCGGTTCCGCTCCAGTCCCGCCGCGCGGCGGCGGCGAGCGCGCTGGGTGCCGGGGTGCCACTGGCGAGTCTGCCGGGGCAGCGGAGCGGTATGTGAGCGCGGGGATGTCCGGCTGAAGGCGCCCGTGGGGCGGGCCCCGTGTGCGCGCCCGCGGGGGTGGGGGCGGCGGGTAAACGGGCGCGGCCCCCGGGCCCCC
>NZ_JBHYUG010000108.1:0-25369 GCF_042749375.1 Streptomyces sp. NPDC059477
GGGGGGGGGGTGGCGCCCGCCGCGGCGGGGGGGGGTACGGCGGTCCCGGGTGGGGCGGGGCGTTGGGGGGCCGGTGCCTGGTGGGCATCGGCCGCCCTTCGCCTTGGTCGCTGCCGGGGTGGGCTACTGCTGTGGCGGCGGGGTCGGGCCCTGATCCTGATCCCGGCCCTCGGGGTGGTGGGGCGGCTGGGCCGGGTGCGGGGGCTGGTTCTGCGGGAAATGGGGCTGGGCGGGTTGGCCCGGGTGTCCGGGGTGGGCGTAGGGCTGTGCCGGGGGGTACGGCTGTCCCGGGTGGACCGGAGGCGGGCCGCCGGGGTGGGCCTGCTGCTGGCCGGGGTACGGGGGCTGGGCCTGGCCGCCGTACGGGGTCGGCCCGCCGTACGGACCTGGCACCGGAGGCTGGCCGGGCATCGGCTGCCCCGGGAACTGCCGGCCCTGGACGGGCGGCTGGGGCTGACCTGGCACCGGCTGCCCGGGGTACGGCTGATCCGGCGTCGGCTGGCCCGGGTACGGCTGCCCCGGCACCGGCTGGCCCGGCATCGGGGGCGCCACCACGGGCGGCGGGTTGCCGTCACTGGTCCACAGGCCGTGCATCTGCTGATGGCGTACGAAGTCCTCCGCGACCATCGCCGCCAGGTTGAAGTACGCCTCGCGCACCTTGGGCCGCATCATGTCGAGGTCGACCTCGGCACCGGCGGACAGATGCTCGTCGAAGGGCACCACGACCACCCCGCGGCAGCGCGTCTCGAAGTGCGCCACGATGTCCTCGACCTTGATCATCTTGCCGGTCTCACGGACCCCGGAGATGACCGTGAGCGAGCGCGAGACCAGGTCCTGGTACCCGTGCGCCGACAGCCAGTCCAGCGTCGTACTGGCGCTGGACGCCCCGTCCACGGACGGCGTCGAGATGATGATCAGCTGGTCGGCGAGGTCGAGCACCCCGCGCATGGCGCTGTAGAGCAGACCGGTACCGGAGTCGGTGAGGATGATCGGGTACTGGTTGCCCAGCACGTCGATCGCGCGGCGGTAGTCCTCGTCGTTGAAGGTCGTCGAGACGGCCGGGTCGACGTCATTGGCGATGATCTCCAGCCCGGAGGGCGCCTGGGAGGTGAACCGCCGGATGTCCATGTACGAGTTGAGGTACGGGATCGCCTGGACCAGGTCCCGGATGGTGGCCCCGGTCTCGCGCCGGACCCGGCGGCCGAGCGTGCCCGCGTCCGGGTTGGCGTCGATCGCCAGGATCTTGTCCTGCCGCTCGGTGGCGAGGGTGGAGCCCAGCGCGGTGGTCGTCGTGGTCTTGCCGACACCGCCCTTCAGGCTGATCACGGCGATGCGGTAGCAGGACAGCACGGGCGTACGGATCAGCCGGAGCTTGTGCTGCCGCTCGGCCTCCTCCTTCTTCCCGCCCAGCTTGAAACGCGACCCGCCGCCGGTCGGGCGGCTGCTCTTGGGCTTCTGCCGCCGGTTGTTGAGCAGCCGGTCCGAGGACAGCTCCACGGCCGCCGTGTAACCGAGCGGCGCCGCACCGGGGTTGGTCGGCTGCCGCTGATCGTGCTGGAGCGGCTGCGGCCAGGCGGTGCCGGTACGGGGGTCGATGGGGGGTTGGGGGTGGGCCTGCGGGGGCTGTTGGGCTGGGGGGTGGTGCTGGCCGCCTTGGGGGTGGGAGTGGGGGTGAGGTTGCGGCTGGGGGTGTGGCTGCTGGCCTTGGGGGTGTGGGGGGTGCTGAGGGGGGATCGGTTGGGCCGGTTGTGCCGGTTGGATCGGCTGTGCCGGGGGCTGGGGGAAGCCGTATCCGCCCTGGGGGGTCGGGGATACGGGCGGCTGCGGGAAGCCGTAACCGCCTTGGGGATTGGCGCCGACGGGGGCGGCCGGGACGCCGGGCTGCTGGTGGGGCTGAGGCTGCTGCGGGATGGGCGGCTGGGGTTGGGCTGGGTGCGCCGGGGGCTGGGGGAAGCCGTATCCCCCTTGGGGGTTGGGGGGAACGGGCGGTTGCGGGAAGCCGTATCCGCTCTGGGGGGTGGGGGATACGGGCGGCTGGGGGAAGCCGTAGCCGGTCGGTGGCTGTGGTTGCGGCTGGGGCTGTGCCGGAGGGGGCGGGGAGACCGGCTGTACTGGTTGTCCCGGCTGGACCGGCTGGACCGGCTGGACCGGCTGGTGTGGCTGGACCGGCCACTGGGCGGCCGGGATGGGCGACGAGGGCTGGTACGTCGGTGGCAGCGGCGGTACGCCGGGCGGCGGGGTCGGCGGGGGAGTCCAGGCCGGGGGCTGGACCTGCGGCGGCTCGGGCGTGGCGGCGGGCTCGATGGCGGGACCGGTGCTCGCATCTGCGTCGGCGTCAGGGCCCTCGGAGTGCGCCGGGGTGTCCTCCGAGTCGCCGTCGGCCGGGGAGTCGGACGCGTCCGGCGTCTCCACGGCCTCGGGTGACTCGTCGTCGCCGTCGGAGTCCGTGGCCGGGGATTCCTGCGCGGCTTGGGGTGCCTCGGCCTCGGTGTCACCGGACGACGATGACGGTTCGTCGTCGTCTCCTGCCTCAGCCGTCACCGTACCGGCGGCAGACTTCTCCTCTTCCGCAGGCGACGCCTCGGACTCCTCAGCGGAGCTCCCACCGGACCCGCCCGGGGACTGCGCCTCCGCCCCCGCAGTCAGCTCCGCGAACTCCCGCTTCAGCGAGGCGGCGGAGAATTTCATCGTGGCGTTGCTCTCCAGATCCCCGGTGTCCGCCCCGGCGGTGGCCCCGGACGACGTCCAGGCCTCCGGGAGCCCACCCGGCTGCGGCGTCTGCGGCACGAACCCACTGCCCTCCGGCAGCCGGGGTACGTCGACCGGCGGGGGCGGAGTGGTGAACGGTGTACCGGCGCCGGTCGGGTGCGCGGGCACGGACGGAGGCACGGGCGCCCCCGGCGGCTCACCGGCCCCACTCGCCCCGGCAGCTCCAGCAGGGCCGACCGCCCTCGAAGTCCCCGCAGGACTCACAGGCCCCGCCGCCCCGGAGATCCCACCCGCACCGGCGTTCCCACCGGCACCTACGCCTCCGCCGACCCCGGGCTGAGCCCCCGTCACGGGCTGAGCCCCGGTCCCGGACGCGTTCTGCGTGTACCAGGCGGGCGGTGCGTAGTCGATGGTGAACTCGCCCGTCATCTCCACCGAGGCATCCGTATCGGGCTGGTCATCGTCGGGCGACGCCCAGCCCCCGCGGATCCCGTCCCGATCGCTGCTCACAGTTCCTCCTGATGTGGTCGAGCACCCTCGTGCCGTGCCGGGGCGACCCTTGCCGTCGTCCGCATCACCGCGCGGTCCCCCCGGGTCGTCCCCGGAACGCGCGTCACCCGCCGACCGGGTGCCCGCGATGTGCCCCACCCCAGCCTAATCATGAAAAGGACGACCACGGCAGGCCCGCCCATCCCCGGGTGCGCGTTCGGCGCCTCCCGTGCCGCTCCCACCACGTACTGCCTCAACAGGCAGTGCCTCAACCCTGCCCGGGAGGAGACGCCCGCCCCGCTCACCGCACCGTGCCGGTGCGCCGCTCAGTCCATCCGCCGGGCCACGCCCAGCAGTCCGATCTCCGCGTCCGTGGGCTGGGTCATCACGTACTGCCGGTCCCGTTCGGTGCACCACAGGGTGACGCCGTCGGCGAGGGTGGGCAGGGACTCGTACTCGGGGCGGGGCAGACCTATCACGCGGCCGATCTCGGTCGCCTCGTCCGGGGAGACCCGCTGCACACCCACCAGCCGTGCCTGGCGCATCAACCGGGGTGCCACCGGGCTGAGATACGGCAGCAGGGTCAGCACCGACTGCCAGGGCGCCGACACCACCCGCCCGCGCGGCGGGCGCATCCCGCAGTCCCGGATCACCAGCACCGGCCCGCCCGCCGAGGCGCCCAGCGGCGGTACCCGGCCCACGTCGTGCACGGTCATGCCGGACTGGCCGCCGCCCACTGCCTGCACCACCTGCGTCCAGTGCGCCGCGCGGCCGGTCTCCACGGCGACCCGCGCGCCCGTGGCCGCCGCCCGCAGCGCCAGCACCTGGGCCGTCCACAGACCGCCGATGAGCAGGATGTCGTACGGCGTCGGGCGGTTCACGCCGAGGACCGCCGGCTGCCCCTCGGCGTTGACGCCGACCACCACGCCGTCGTCCCCGATGGGCAGGGACAGCGCGTCGAGCTGGTCGACGGGGAGCGAGTGCCGTGGGTGGCGGGGCCCGAGGAGCCCGAAGCCGGTGCGCAACCGCTCGACGAGCCCCGGGTGCTGACCCTCTCCGCCGGGATCGGCGGATGCCGTACGAGGCGATCCAGGTGCCGTATGAGGCGATCCGGATGCCGTACGAGGCGATCCTGACGTCGTACGGGACGATCCGGGTGTCGTACGGGACGACGCGGAAGAACCCGGCATGGCCATCAGCGGGCACCTCCGAGCGGCAGGGTGGCGAGGACGCCGGGAAGCTGTTCGCGGTCCAGCCGGGCCAGGCCGGTGCGCGACTGGCGGGCCGCGCGCTCCAGGTCCCGGCGGGAGGTGGCCAGTTCGCTGCTGCTGCGGCCGGTGATCCGCACATGGCCGGTGACCGTGACATCCCGTCGGCCGCCGCCCGCCAGGGTCAGGCTGAACGTCGTCGCCAGCGCGGGCACGGCCGTCAACTGGGCCACCAGCTGCGGCAGTCCGACGCCGTCACCGCCCAGCGGGGGCCAGCGGCGCACCCAGTACGTGGTGTGCCGGCGGTTGTCGCAGCGCCAGCTGCGGCTGGACTCCTCCGTGCGCCGCCGGGGCGCGTCGCTCTGCCCGGCCTGGGCGGTGACCATCGGGTTGGCACAGGCCGAGGTGGCGATGGCGGAGCTGATCTCCTCCTCCGTCAGCACATTGACCCGGAAACCCGCGCCGGTCAGCCGGCTCGACAGATGCTCCGCCGACCGCACCAGGCACTTCTGCGCGCCGACCAGGCCGCCGCCCCGCGCGGCCACCGCCTCCGGGCACAGCTCGGGGTCCAGCTTCAGCGCGATCCACATGATGCGCACGGCCGGGGCGGCGGTCTGCGCCTGGAGCTGGGTGTAGTTGGTGACCACCACCGACTGCTGGGGCAGATGCGGCGCGGGCGCGGGCTGGGTGTGCACCACGATCTGCGCGGACTCCAGCCGGATGCCGTCGACGTCGAGGACATCGCGCACCAGGGCGACGGGCAGCGGTCTGCGACCGCGCTCCGCGCGCAACGCGCCCGCGTCCGCCTCCACTTGCAGCAGCGCGGTGACGAAGCCACCGTCGCCCACCATGCCCACGGGCGGCCGGTCCTCGCCCCGGCCGAAGCTGTACGTGCGCAAGGTCGGGTCGCACTCGACCGCGGGCGCGAGACCGGCGTCCGTGCCCGGCGGGACCGTGCTGCCGGCCGCGCGGCGGCGCCGGGCCCGCAGCGCCTGCACGCCGCCCAGCCACTCGGGCAGGGAGCGCCCCCGGCGCCGTACCAGAGCCAGCACGAGCAGCACCGCGGCGGCGACGGCGGCCGGGATCATCGCGTACATGTCGATGAGCCAGCCGCACACCACCAGCGCGGCGGCCAGCTCCAGCAGCACCAGACGCTGTACGGCGAACGAACCGCCGCGGCCCGAACGGGACCGCGGATGCGGGGTGACGGCGCTGCCGCCGGCCGTCGCCGTGGACGGTGTGGCGGTGCCGCCGCCCGATCCTGTGCCCGGTTGCGATCGCGACCGGGTCCGCCGTGCGGAAGCCATCACTGCAAAACCCCCGAAGTATCCCGAAATCCCTTGCGCCCAGGTCCTTTCCAGCTCCGGGCACCCTACCCATGGCGCACGTACGGCCACGCAACAGGCATAGTAGGGGCCGGGTCTGACAACCGAGGCACCAGAAGGCACCAGAGTCAACCGAGGGCGGGGGAACGGCTCTTCACGGGTCCCCCATGGCTCCGCACGGGGAGTGAGCGGACACAGATGGCATCACGGCGCGATGAACTCAACGCCTACACCTTCGCGAAGCGCCGCACCCTGGCGTCGTTCCTGCGGCCCTCGCCGTCGGGCTCCGAGGAGGGGGCGCCGAAGCCGCTGAGCGCGGTCTGGCCGGGCGTGGTCGTGGGGATCGTGATTCTGGCGGTGTTCGGGGCGATCGGCCTGTTCAGCCCGACCGCGCCCAGTGGCTGGGACACCCCCGGCGCCCATGTCATCGTGGCGAGCGACTCGACGACCCGGTACGTGGTCCTGGAGACGGGCGGCGACAGCCAGCTCCACCCGGTGCTCAACATGGCCTCCGCCAAGCTGCTGCTGGACCAGGACAAGGACAGCGTCATCACGGTGGACGAGAAGGTCCTCGACAGCGGTGAGCCGCCGCACGGCGCCACCATCGGCATCCCCTACGCCCCCGACCGGCTGCCGTCGGCCGAGGAGGCGGAGGAGGCCAAGCGCTGGGCGGTGTGCGAGCGTCCCGCCGAGGGCGGCCGGACCATCCAGAAGGCGGCGTTCGTGCTCGCCGAGAAGGAATGGGCCAGGACGGAGAGCGGCGGCAAGCTCGCGGGCGGTGACCTGATGTACGTCGTCGGCCAGAGCGGCGAGACCCGGTACGTGGTCGACGCGGACGGCGCCGCGTACGAGATCGGGGACCCGGCGGACAGCGAACTCCTCAAGGCCCTCGACACCCAGGGCCGCGACCCGCAGCGCGTCTCCCAGGAGTGGCTCGACACCCTGCACGAGGGCGACGCGCTGGCCATCCCGGACATCGAGGGCACGCCCGGCGAGCCCGCCGACGCCTTCGCCGACGCCGCCCTCGACGACGTCGACAAGGTCGGCATGGTCATCCGGGCGTTCGAGGGCCAGCGGATGCAGTACTACGTCGTCCAGCCCGGCGAGGTCGCCCGGATCTCCGAGTTCACCGCCACCCTGCTGCTCAACAGCAGCGCCCTGCTCGCCGTCGGCCAGGCGGGCGAGGCCCAGCAGGTCAGCCCCGGCGCGGTGGCCGACAGCACGGCGTTCGAGGGCGAGCGCGACTGGCCGCAGTACCGGCCGCGCATGGTCAACGACACGGCGTCCGCCACGGGCCGCGACACAGTCTGCAACGTACTGCGCTCGGTGAACGCCGACAGCGGCGCCACGACCCTGTCCACCTGGGCCGGCACCGACTTCCCCGCCCAGCTGCCCACCGGCTCCTCCAGCGCGTACGTCACGCCCGGGTCCGGCCAGCTCTACCGCCAGTTCCAGGGCACCGAGACCGGGGCGGGCAGCCTCTTCCTGGTCACCGACACCGGGCTGCGCTACGCGATGCAGTCCAACAGCGACAGCGCCACCGACGACCAGGGCATCGGCAGCTCCGAGGAACAGCGCGAGCAGGAGCTGAACGAGGCCAAGATCGCCCAGACCAGGCTCGGTTACGAGAAGGTCGCCCCGGCGCCGGTCCCCGCGCAGTGGTCGACGTTCCTGCCGACGGGCCCGCGCCTGTCGGAGGCGGCGGCCCGCCAGCCGCAGGGTTCGTGAGTGTGCGGGGGCGGAGTCCGGTGAACGGAATGCGGAGGCGGGGTCCGGTGAGCGGGCGGTGGGGGAGCGGACGGATGCGGAACACGAGCGAGACGGTGAAGGGCGAGCGGACGGGGGGCCGGCGCGCGGCTGCCCTCCTCGCCGCCACGGCCTGCACGGCGACCACCGTGCTGGCCCTGCCAGCCCCCGCCGCGCGGGCGGACGACAGCGGCCAGTGCACCTTCCCGTCGGAGCGGTACGAGGGCCGCCCCTGGTCCCTGCAACGCGTCAACCTGGACGAGCTGTGGGCCCGGTCGACGGGCAAGGGCGTGCAGGTGGCGGTGATCGACACGGGCGTGGACATCAAGAACCCGCAGCTCAAGGACGCGGTGGACGCGTCGAAGGGGCGAAGCGTCCTGCCACCCCAGGACGCCGAGGCCGATGAGGAGAAGCTGGACTGGGGCGCCGCGAACGGCACCACGGACACCGTGGGCCACGGCACGCGCGTGGCGGGCATCATCGCCGCCCGCCCGGCCGACGGCACCGGTTTCGTCGGCCTGGCCCCCGAGGCGACGATCATCCCGATCAAGCAGAACGACGCCGAGGGCAACGGCACGGCGAGCACCCTGGCCGACGCGATCCGCTACGCCGTCGCCGAGGGCGCCGACGTCATCAACATCTCCCAGGACACGGCGAACGCGGTACGCCCCGACGCGTCCCTCGAAGAGGCCGTCAAGGCCGCCCTGAACGCGGACGTCGTGGTCGTCGCCTCGGCGGGCAACGACGGCCTCGGCGGCGATGTGCAGATCACCTACCCGGCGTCGTACGAGGGTGTCCTGGCCGTCGCCTCCTCCGACCGCAACAACGAACGCGCCCCCTTCTCCCAGTCCGGCGAGTTCGTCGGCGTGGCGGCCCCCGGCGTCGACATGATCTCCACGGTCCCCGGCAACGGCCACTGCTCCGACAACGGCACCAGCTTCTCGGCCCCGTACGTGGCCGGCGTGGCGGCCCTGCTCAAGTCGAAGTACCCGCAGTGGACGGCCCAGCAGGTGGTCGCCCAGATCGAACAGACCGCGGAACGCACCATCCCCGGCCCCGACCGCCTGGTCGGCTGGGGCGTCGTGGACCCCCTGAAGGCCCTGACCGACGTAGACCCCGCGAACCCGGTCGACACCCCCCAACCAGACACCCCCATCACCGCCGGCGAGGCCCCATCGGTGTCCCCGGTCCACTTCGGAGAATCCCCGGACGAACGCAACACCCGCCTCGGCACGTACGTGGTGGTGGGCGGGCTGGTACTGGTGGCGGGGTTGACGGGGGCGGGGGTGGCTGTGCGGGATTCTCGGGGGAGGAGGCGGGGGTGGGATTCGGCGTCGTGACGCGTTTTGTGAGCAGTTCCCGAAGCCCCTGACGTCGTACGCCTTCTCCCCGCTCGGCAGAAACAACTTCTGCGATACCGGTCAATTCTGGTCGCACGCGGGAGATTTCTCTATCTCTTGAGTGTACTCAGTGATGAGTTGCTGCATTGCGGTGGAATCCCGATGGTCCGACCCGGGCGCTTGAATGGCGGCGAAGAGGACTTGATCTGCGTGTTCGCTGCTGCGGCAGCCTTCGACTTTGCTGAATGCCTGATAGCCGGAGTAGCTGTACAAGCCGTCCTCTGAGTGCTGGTCGGGGTCGTCCAGGGTCATGCCGCGAGAAAAATCAAGGATGGACATGTTGTTCCACCACTCCTGCGCGATCTGGATGATCAACTTGCCGTCCACGGAAATGGCGCACTTGGTTGAATCGCTGGTGCGCGATGTTTCTTCCGTGGTGATTTTCTTTCCAGCTGGGAGGAAAGAGGAAAGTGCATCTGCGTCGATGGCTGTCCCGCATGCCGAGTTCGGAACTGCATAGTCGCGGGTCCCCTCGCTTTCGGTACACCCCGAGAGGGCGAAAAGGAGAGTGATCGCTCCGAAGGAGGAAGCTGCGCGGTGCGGTTGAGTCACGGATTTCTCGCCAAACGTAGGGGTTCAGTTGGGAGTGGTAATGGCTCCGGGAGCCTGGCCGTTGACAATGGCATCCGCGTTGATGAAGCCTTGGCGAGCACCTTCACGGGCCCAACCGTCCACATCGTCCGCGTTGCTCAAGTTGTGTTCGCCGGCGGCAGCCAGCGTTGCTGTGCTCACATATTCGTTGTTGCCGGTGAGGGCCGCTTGCCAACTGTCCCCCATTTCTTGGAATCGCTGTTCCAATGCGTGCCCCTCGGCGTCGCTGAAGACCTGTTCCAACACCATGCTGGTGGCCGTGCCGGCAAGGCCGCCTGTCAGTGCTCCGACCCATGGCGTGGCGACGAACGACGTGCTGACTCCTACCGCGGTTCCGACGCCTCCGGCGATGAGGTTCTTGTACTGTGCGACAGAGTGGTCGTATTGCTTGTCCTCGTCGGAGCCCGGACTTCCGATCGCCTCCCCCCGGGCCAGTGCAAGCGTTCCGGAGATTTCACCGGAGCGCTGCGCGATGTACGACACAGTTGATTCCGTGCTGGAGGAGTAGCGCTGGTGAGCCGGAAGATCCGGATTCAGGTGATGCTCCATCAATTGCGCCATATATGCACCCTGCCCGACTTCGATGGCGGCGTAGCCTTCGCTGTTCTGACCCACTGTGAAGAGGAATCTGGTCACCTCTGCATGATTCAGGTCGGCATCGGCGCCAGCGAGAGGGTATAGGTTCTCGATGTTTTCGAAGGACTCCGACTCCCTGGACACATCGGAGACTGCCCGGTTGATATCCGGGAGATACTCCGAGGTGATCTGTCCAAAACTATCCGACATGTACGAGTGGCCCGTGAGGCGTTCCGGATTGTCAGCTACGGAGGAGACGATGGCATTGAACAGTTCGGCCTGTTCGGCGCTGTGCGCCGGCGTGTCCGCCGTAGGCATCTCCCCCGCCGGATGCCCCGTGGTGGCCGCCTCCAGTGCCAGCGCCAGATTGTTCTTCCCCGTGTTCAGTTCCTCGCCCGTCAGGCTGGTCTCCTGGGGCCACTTCCGTTCCTCGAAGAGGTACTGGAAGTTGGACAGGGTGACCTTGCCCTTCTTGTCGTCGCCGTCCGTGTCCCGCTCGAAGGGGTTGTCCGGATCGCTTCGGGCGATGAACTCCTGGTTGAAGAAGGCCGTCGCGGCGTCAGGGCTGTTGGAGAGGCCCTTCAGGAAGCCGGTGAACGGGTCCGAGCCACTGTCCTCGCCGATCCGGTTGAGCCAGGGGTCCATTCCCGAGTACTCCCACGCCAGATTGGAGTGCTCGCCATTTCCCGTCAGTTCACGCTCGGTGGCCATGAGCTTGGTGCCGTACTCACCGAGGAACCGGTCGTCGTAATTCCCCGTCCGCATCAGGTTGCTCATCACCTGGAAGCCCATCGGACTGCCGACCCCGCCGCCGACCGGTTTGTCACCGATGTCGATCATCGTGCGCTTCCACTCCGCCATCGCCGCGGAGTCGCTCTGCGTGGCGTTCGCCAGCGTCGTACCCAAGGACCGCTGTAGATCGTCGAAACGGTCGAGACGTTCCTGCCCCAGCTCGTAGTTCCCCCGATGCGTATCGCTCACCCCGGCCCAGAATTCCAGCGTCTGTTCCGGCCCGAGCGCGGTCGCGAACCGTTCGGCGAACAGATCGTCGTCCCCGTACTCTTCGAGCCCCCTCAACAGCCGGTCGAATTCCTCCACGCTGAGATCCTGCGGGTCCTGCGCGGCCAGCTTCGCCAGACTCTCGGCCTGCCGCAGAGCTTCCTGCGCCGCGTCCCGGTCCCCGTAGCTGACATCGGAGAAACCCAGCTCGCTCTGATCGGCGACGGCCTTCAGCACTCGCCGCGCTGAATCGTCGCTCTCCGTCGCCCGGTCCAGAATTCCCTGGATACGGTCCCGGAGACCGTTGATCTGGGTCTGGTTGTCATCGTTCTGCTGGGCCCCCGCCCCCGGCGGACCACTGTGGGTGACCATGAAGCCACCCTCGCTCCCGATGACGGTCAGCCCTTGATTCCGGCCATCCTCGATGGCCTCCGTCAGCTGCCGGTGATAGTTCTTCAGCTCGCCGCGGGTGTCTTCGAGAATGCCGTGAATGGTCCTGGCCTGGATGTGCGCATCGGTGAACTCACCGGCCGTCTTGCCGATGAACTCCTTTGTCACCTGCGCGTTCACCCCCGCCCAGTCCGCGGTGTTGGCCTTCTGGCGCAACTGTTCCTCGGCGTCCCGTTTCAGGGTTTCGAGATTGCTGACCAGCGTCGACCAGTCCGTCACCGCCTCATCCAGCAGTGCGAAGCCGGCGTTGCGGAGAGTGTCGAGGTCCATGGGTGTTCGTCCCTAGCGGTGGTGGGGGGTGTGGGAGAGGGAGGTGAGAGGGGGGAGCGTGAGGGGGCGGTCGCCGCTCCTAGCCCTCTCTCTCCTCCCCCTTCGCCTCGCTCGGCGCCCCGTACACCGGATTCGCCTCGCCCGGCTCTCCCACCCGCTCGTCGAAACCGGCGTCCAGGGTGGCGATGCTGCTCATCCGGCGCACGATGTAGTTCTCGTCACCGGCATGGATGTTCCTGGTGACCTGGAGATGGTTCGTGATCTGCGCGCAGGCGTCCATCAGCGACCTGAGCTGCTCCTCCCAGCGGTTCGACACATGCTGGAGGCCATCGCCCAGGGCAAAACCCTGCGTGGTCAGATTGCCGGCCGCCTTGTCGCTGCTCGGGACGGCGACCCGGGCCTTGTCCCACAGTTGGTTGTACAGCGTGTGTGCCGATCCGCCGATGCCGGTCAGCGAGGCGTTCGCGACCTTGAGGTCCCCGGCCCGGGAGGGCGCGCCCGTCGAACCGTCCCCGGAGTCCAGTTGGTTCAGCTGCATCCCCGTGGACTGCCGCTCGGCCGCCTCGGCCTTGAGCTGCTCCCACTCGTCCCACGCCATGGGCGATCCCCGTCCCCGTCATGCCTGGCCGCAGGCACGTACGCAGCGTGTGCGACCGCTGGCCCCGTGTTCTGAACGCGGGACAAATTAGCAGGACACCCTGAGAACCCTTTGCGGGAGAAAGGTTCTGTCGGCTATGTCCGGCGTGAAGGTTTGGGGGAGAAGGGGCGACTGTCGCCCGGCCGCCTCCGACCTCGGACGGTGGACCGGTGCGTAGAGGTCCCGTGAAGATCACGGAGTGGACCCGGACGGGCCCCGATCCGCTGCCGCCCGTGCCGGACGCAAACCGGCGAACCGGGCAATTCGCTGACCCTTGCACCGGCTTGTAACTGAGTTAGTGCACGAGCCGGTTGGAGTCATTGGGGGTGTTGTCTACAGTGGTAAAGCCGTTGTTGGGTGCGGTTCTGTTTGCGATTGTGTGGCCGGTGGCTGGTTCCGCCGGCGGGACGTGGCCGCAGCGACGCAACGGGGAACACGGGTGGACGCAACGGGGAAACGGGGGCGAGGCACCATGCTGCTCGCAGGGGTGATGGAGGCGTGACGGACCTTCAGGTCGACGAGGCGTTGAGGGTGTTCGTCAGCAGGGTGGACGAGGTTCTGCGGGATCTGGAGAGGTCGGCCGGGAGCCCCACGAAGGTGGGCGGGCAGACGATCAACGCGTCGTCGCTGGGCAACGGCTCCTCGTTCTTCAGCGAACCGACCGAGCTGTACACCCAGTACAACAGGGTGCACACCGAGCTGACGACCCTGTCCAGGACGCTGCATTTGCAGATCGAGGCGTACGGGATCGCCGCCAAGGGGGCGGCCGACGGCTTCCAGACCCTCGAAGAGGAGCAGCGGCGGCGGTTCTGGGAGATCCAGCGGCAGATCCGGGATCTGGGTCGCGATGACAGCACGGGCGGCGGCCGTACGGAGACCAGTGACGACCGGAGCGGGGAGGCGTGACGATGTCGGACGAGCAGTACCAGGAAGACCTGGAGCGCGCCTCCGATCAGAACTCCTTCGCCGACCTCGCCCGCGCCTACGAGGAGCCGAGGGGCGGGGGACTCTTCAACCGCCTGGTCAGCGGGGCCATCAGGACCACGGTCGGGGCCACCAAGCCGGGGCAGGCCGTGTTCGGCAGCACGGACTTCGGCGGCACCGGCCTCGGCCTCAACCAACTGCGTGACCTCGTCGAGCAGGCGAACCCGGAGGACCTGGAAGGGTCGGGCAAGGCCCTGTGGGATGCCCGCGACGCGATCATGGCCGCGGCCAAGGACCTCGAAAAGCACGTCGGCACGGTCTCGTTCTCCTGGATGGGCGAAGCGGCCGGGGCGTTCACCATCTGGAGCAAGAATCTCGTCACCAGCGCCAGGGAACTGAGTGAATTCGCCGGAAGCGCAGGCGACGAGATCTCCGCCGCCGCGGTCGGTCTGGCATCGGTGCGCTCCGCCATGCCACCGCGCGACCCCGCCAACCGGAAGCGCCCGGAGCAGTACAGCGAGACCGAGAAGGCGGCCAACAAGGAGGAGTACGAGGACGCCGTCCGAGTGGAGCGGGACCGCCAGGAGGCCATCAACCAGATGAACCGCCTGGCCTCGTACTACTCCGTCTCCCATCAGCAGCTCCGGGATCTCGTTCCGCCGACGTTCAACAACCCTCCGACCGTGGACGTACCCCGGCCGCAGCGAGAGAGCGGTGCTCCGGAATCCGGCCCCGGTGAGAGCGTGGGCCAGACTCCCACCCGTACATACACGCCCCCGGCGGACGAGAACGCGGGGCGCACCGGTGCCGACGCGCCGGGCGCGACGAGCAGGCCCCCGGCCGAGGTCAACGCGCCGGTCGAGGTCAACGCAAGGGTCACCGACCCCGGCGAACCGGTCCGCAAGGACATCGAGGAACCCCCCGTACGGACCAACATCGACGGCGTCGACACACTGACCCCACCCGCCACCACGACCACCACCGGCCCCGCCCAGCCGGCGACCGGCAACCCGCCCGTGAACAGCACCGGTCCGTTCGGCCCCTACGGGCCGGTCAGCAACAGTGCCATCGGACGGACTTCCGGTACGGCCGCCGGTGGGCGGACCTCCGGCATCTCCGGCTCGCGGGCGCCACTGTCCGCCCAGGGCCGCCCGACCTCCGGCCCCCTCAGCCCGGGCTCCGGGTCCGGGACCGCGCGCGGCTCCGGACCGGCCTCCCCGGGAAT
The DNA here is from genome assembly GCF_042749375.1 of Streptomyces sp. NPDC059477. Classification (NCBI taxonomy): domain Bacteria; kingdom Bacillati; phylum Actinomycetota; class Actinomycetes; order Kitasatosporales; family Streptomycetaceae; genus Streptomyces; species Streptomyces sp. NPDC059477. Next base: position 14,550 of record NZ_JBHYUG010000108.1, read on the forward strand.
GTTCGGCCGCCCCGGTCAGCCCGGGGCGACCGGACCCGCCTCCGGATCCAGGGGGTCCTTCCCCATGGGCCAGGGCATCACGGGCGGCACACCCCGCCCCGGTGGTACGCCGTCGCAGCGCCCCGGCGCGGGCCCCACGACCGGCGCCGGACGGGCGCACGGAGTGGTCGGGGGACAGCCGACGAACACCGGCGGGACCAGCAACAACCGCAACGGGTCGAGGATCCCGCGCGGCACGGTCATCGGATCGAACCCGGTCAACAACGCCCGCTCCGCACCCGGCGGCCAGCCCGGACAGCGCGGCGGTGTCTTCGGGGCACCATCCGCCACGAACCGGCCCGGCCCGGGCACGAACCCGCGCGGCGGCCGGGGCACGCCCCCGCCCGTCACCGGCAGTCCCTCGGCGCGGAACTCCGCCTCGGGAGCCGAGCGCAACGGCATGACCCGTGGCGGTTCCGGACTCGTCCGCGGGCCCGCCACCAGGAGACGCCCCGACGACGAGCGTGACCAGCAGGGAACACCACGTCCGGACTACGTGGTCGAGGACGAAGAGACCCACCTCCCCAACAGGCCGCGGCGCGATGTGCCGCCGGTCGTCAACTGAGCGCGAGCGAGGACTGAGAACACCATGACGTCAGGGACCAGCCGACGAGCCGAGCGGACCGTGTTCCTCCGGACGCGGGGCACGGGGCGAGTACGTACGGTCAGTGCGCTCGTCGGCGCCCTGGCCGCCGTCGGCGTCGGCCTCGCACCGGGGGCGACGGCGGTCGACACCGAGAACCCCTGGTACCTGGAAACCATGCAGGCCGAGCAGATGTGGCAGACCAGCACGGGGGAGGGCGTGAAGGTCGCGGTCATCGACACCGGCGTGAATCCCGAGACCTCGTCCCTGAAGGGCCAGGTCCTGACCGACGAGGTGCCCGAGTCCGTCGCCTACGGCGCCACGGACGACTACAGCGGTCACGGTACGACGATGGCCGAACTGATCGCCGGAACGGGTGAAGGGGGAGGCATCCAGGGCCTGGCGCCCGGCGCCAAGATCCTTCCCATCCGCGTGGCGCTCGAAGGACTTGAGGTGGGACCGGAGTTCGAGAAGGCCCCCGAGACCTGGGACGCGCTGCGGGCGGCGGCCGACACCGACGCACGGATCATCAGCATGTCCTTCGGGGGTATGACGAGCGACGAGGACGACGCGGCCGTCCGGTACGCCGCGTCCAAGGGCAAACTGCTGGTCTCCGCGCTCGGGAACGACGGATTCACCGACAGCCCGGCCGACACTCCCTACGTGATCGGCGCCGCGGCCGTCGACTCCTCCATCAAGGTCATCGAGGGCTCCCCCGAAGGGAAGTACGCGGACCTGGCGGCACCCGGCGCCGACATTCCCGGCTGGTGCGACGCCACCTTCCAGTCGTACTGCGCCAAGAACGGCTCCAGCTCCGCCACCGCCCTCACCTCCGCCTCCGCCGCCCTCATCTGGTCCGCGCACCCCGACTGGACGGTCAACCAGGTCACCCGGGCCCTCGTCGACACGGCGGGCCGTGACTGGCCCAAGGAGAAGCCGAGTTCCTACCTCGGATACGGCTTCGTACGTCCCCGTCTTGTGCTCGCGGAGCCCGACTACGACGGGGGCCCGGCGAATGTCGACCCGCTGGCGAAGGAGAACGGCGGCGATCTGCTGGCCAAGTCCGCCGAGCCGGCCGGGGCCTCGCCGTCCCCGTCGGGCTCGTCCTCGTCCCCGTCGGGCTCGTCACCGGCCCCGCAGGAGGGCTCGTCCGGCGGCACCTCGGCCGCGGGCTCGAACGCGTCGGAGTCCGGCGACAGCAACACCCTGTGGATCACCGTGGGCGCCGCGGCGGCGGTGATCGTGGTCGGCGGAGCGGGCTTCGCCGTCCTGCGCGCGCGGCGCACGAGGTGACAGTGCCCAGCCACTCCAGGGCGGCGCACGGCCACACCGAGAACAACACACAGAGAAAGGGCAGGTCACCATGGCTACCGACCAGAAACTCGAAGACGCCGCAGTAGTCCAGCTACAGAAGCAGATGGTGGAGAAGTACGAGGGCATCCGCAAGCGGGTGAGCAGCCTTCAGGGCGTCATCGACGGGCTGGAAGGCCAGTGGCAGGGCATCGGCCGTGCCGAGTTCGACCGGAAGCAGTACGAGATCAACGAGTCCCTCAAGGGCATCGGGAACATCCTCGCCGAGGTCATGGAGGCCATGACCACGGCACGCAACATCAAGGACACCAAGGAGGACGAGGTCCGCGCCTCCGTCAACCGGATCGATGTCAACCAGGGTGCGCCCACGGTCCAGTCGTCCGCCTTCAACTCCATGTGAGTCCCGTTCGGCACGGCGCTGGCCGGCCGCACGGCACCCACTGCACCCACCACTGACACGAGGGAGACAGCATGCGTAACAACGAGGGGCTTTCCGTCACTTATGACGGGCTCGACATCGCCGCCACCACCATCGGCAACGAGGCCAAGCAGCTCGAACAGGACCTCCAGGAACTCCGTCAGATGGTCGAGCGGAGCCGCGAGTACTGGGCGGGCCAGGCCCAGGACCAGTTCGGCGAGAAGCTGCGCCGCTGGGACAAGGAGGCCAACGACATCCACACCGCGCTGATGGGCATCGGCCAGGTCGTCGGTCAGTCCGGCGGTACGTACATGGAGGGCGACCGCAGGGCCGCCAGCTACTTCATGTAGCCCCTCGTACAGCTGCCGCACGTAGCCCTACGCACGGAGGAGCACGGCGAACGGGCTTCGCGGAAGTCTGCGGTCAGGAGCAACTCCAGGGTGGGCGCGCGCGGGAGGCGCCCACCCTGTGCTGTTGTCGGGGACGCCTGGGCAAGCGGACGTACGCCCCGCCAGCGCTCCGCGTGAGCCGCCTCACCGCCCGGCCGCGTCCCCCACGACCCCCACCTGAACCAGCGGCTTGCCCCGCTTGCGGGACACGAAGACGCCCCGCCCCGGCGGCATCGCCCGAGGCCGGACCCCGCCCAGCAGATCCCCCTCGCCGGGATCGCCCGCGAGGACGACACCCTGGGCGCCCAGTTCCTTCATCCGCTGGATGAACGGCTCGTAGCCCGCGCGCCCCGCGCCCGCCGTGGAGCGGGCGATGATGAAGCGCACGCCGACGTCACGGGCGAACGGCAGCAGTTCGGTGAGACCGGACAGCGGATTACCGCTCGACGTCGCGACGAGGTCGTAGTCGTCGATCACGATGTACACCGTCGGGCCGTGCCACCAGCTGCGGTCGCGCAGTTGCTCCGCGGTCACGTCGGCCGTCGGGGTGCGGCGCTGCATCAGGTCCGACAGGGCGTCCATGTGGTGCTGCATCTGGTTCGACATGGGGATGTACTCGGCCAGGTGCGAGGGCGGTGTCACGCCCAGCAGGGAACGGCGGTTGTCCACCACGAACAGCTTGCAGTCATTGCCGTCGTACCGCTCGGTCAGCCGGTTGACCAGCAGCTTCAGCAGGTTGGACTTGCCGGACTCGCTCTCGCCGTAGACGAGGAAGAACGGGTCGGTCTCGAAGTCGACGAACACCGGCTCCAGGTTGTCCTCGTCCAGCGCGAAGGCGACGCCCCGCTCCGGGAAGCGGTCGCCGGCCGGGAGCTGGGCGGCCGGGAACTCGCGCGGCAGCAGCCGCACCCCGGGCGCGCCCGGCAGCTGCCAGTGCCGGGTGACCTCGGCGGCCAGCGCCTGGGCCGCCTCCGCGAGGTCGGTGTCGGAGGACAGACCGTCGATGCGCGGCACCGCCGCCATGAAGTGCTGCTTCTGCGGGGTCTGGCCCCGGCCGGGGACACCCGTCGGGACGTTCGCCGCCACCTTGCGGTCGAACTCCGAGTCCATGGGGTCACCCAGGCGCAGCTCCAGGCGGTTCCCCAGGTGGTCCTTGAGGTTCGAGCGGACCTCCATCGACCGCGACGCCGTGAGGATCACATGGACGCCGTACCCCAGGCCCCGCGCCGCCATGTCCAGGACGAACGGCTCCAGCGTCTCGTAGTCCGTACGGAAGTTCCCCCAGCCGTCGATGACCAGGAACACATCACCCCACGGCTGGTCCGTCACCGCGATGTCGCCCCGCGCGCGGCGGCTGCGGAACTCCGCGATGGAGGAGATGCCCGCCGTACGGAAGTACTCCTCGCGGCGGGTCAGGATGCCGTACACCTCGGCCGCCGTACGCCGGACCTTCTCCGGGTCCAGGCGGGACGCCACACCGCCCACGTGCGGCAGCCCGGCGACCGCCGAGAGGCCGCCGCCGCCGAAGTCCAGCCCGTAGAACTGCACCTCGTGCGGTGTGTGCGTGAGTGCGAAGGACGCGATGATCGAGCGCAGCAGCGTGGACTTGCCGGACTGCGGGCCGCCCAGGATCTGCATATGGCCGGCCGCGCCGCCGAAGTCCGCCCACAGCGGGTCGCGCCGCTGCTCGTACGGCTTGTCGACGAGACCGACCGGGATGACCAGCCGCCCCGCGCCCTCGTACCCGGGCTGGGTCAGGCCGCGGCCCGGCACCGCCGCCAGGCCCGGCAGCAGCGAGTCGAGCGACGGCGGGCTGTCCAGCGGCGGCAGCCACACCTGGTGGGCCGCCGGACCCTGCGCCTCCAAGCGCCGCACGATCACGTCCAGCACGGTGTCCGCGAGCGCGTCGTCCGTGCGCTCCGGCTCCTCCTCGCCGCGCTGCGGCGGTACCGCCACGAACCGCACCGGGACCTGCGCCGCCGTGAACAGCACCGGCCTGCGGTCCACCGGGAGCGGCCCGCCGTACGACGCCGCCTGCTGGGCGCTGGTGCGGTACACCCCGGAGACGTACGCCGCCTTGAAACGCAGCATTTCGTCCGTACCGAACTTCAGGAAGCCCGAACCCGGCACGTTCGGCAGCTCATAGGCGTCCGGGACGCCGATCGCGGCACGCGACTCGGCCGCCGAGAACGTCCGCAGACCGATCCGGTACGACAGATACGTCTCCAGGCCGCGCAGCCGGCCCTCCTCCAGGCGCTGCGACGCCAGCAACAGATGCACGCCCAGGGAGCGGCCGATGCGGCCGATCTGGACGAACATCTCGATGAAATCCGGCTTCGCGGTGAGCAGTTCGCTGAACTCGTCGATGACCAGGACCAGGGAGGGCAGCGGCTGGAGCGGGGCGCCCGCCGCGCGGGCCTTCTCGTAGTCGTGGATGTTGGCGTAGTTGCCCGCGTCGCGGAGCATCTCCTGGCGGCGGTTCAGCTCACCGCGGATGGAGTCGCCCATGCGGTCGACGAGGGTCAGATCGTCCGCGAGGTTGGTGATCACCGCCGCCACATGCGGCATCTGCGCCATGCCCGCGAAAGTGGCGCCGCCCTTGAAGTCCGCGAGGACGAAGTTCAGGGTCTCCGAGGAGTGCGTCACGGCGAGCCCCAGGACCAGCGTGCGCAGCAGCTCCGACTTGCCGGAACCGGTGGCGCCGACACACAGGCCGTGCGGGCCCATGCCCTCCTGGGCAGCCTCCTTGAGGTCCAGCATCACGGGCCGGCCGTCCTCGCCGACGCCGATCGGCACCCGCAGCCGCTCGGACTGCGAGCGCGGGCGCCAGGTGCGCCGCGGTTCCACGGAGGCCGCGTCGCCCAGGTTCAGCAGATCGGTGAACTCCAGGTTCGCCAGCAGCGGTTCGTCGTCGTCCCCGCCCGACGCCACCCGCAGCGGCGCCAACTGCCGGGCCAGCGCCTCCGCGCCCTCGTACGCCAGCACGTCGGGTGCCCCCTCGTAGACCATCCCGTGCGCCGACTCCAGCCGCAGCTCGCGCGGGTGCACGACGATGGAGAGGTCGCCGCGCCCCGCGGTCAGCTCGCCCGGCACCACCTCCAGGACGGTGACGCCCTGGAGGCCCTCCGCGCCGGCCAGGAGCGAGGTCGGCGGCAGGGAAACGCCGTCGAGGACCACCACCACATGCGGTTGCTCGGGCACCGGCGCGCCGTCCGGGTGGAAACGCGGGCGGCCCTGGAGCCGGGTGCCGAGCAGCTCCTCCAGCTCCATCGGGTTGGTGGTGATCAGCCGCAGGCTCCCGGCGCCGTCCGCGGTGCCCCGCGACTGCGCGTGCGGCAGCCACTTGGTCCACTCCCACTCACCCGCCGCGTCCCGCGCGGTGGCCACCGCGATGACCAGGTCCTCGGGGGACTGCAAGGAGGCCAGCGAGGCGGTCACCGCGCGGGCGGCACCGCGTACCGTGCCGGGCTCCCCGCTGATCGTCACGTGGTAGAAGGCGCGCAGCGAGACCGCCATCGGCAGGCCCTCCACGGTGGAGTGCGTGGCCAGGAAACGCTGCATCGCGCCCGTGGTCAGCGGCTCCAGCTGGTCCACCGGCGCGCTCTGCGGCGGCAGCAGGGGAGTGGCCAGCGACTGCGGGCCGAGGCCGACCCGCACCTGGCCGAAGTCCTCGTCACCCGTGCGGCGTTCCCACACCCGGCTGCCCTCGGCGACCAGTGCCCACAGTTGCTCCGGCGAAGGGTGGAGGTAGTACTGGGCGTCCCGCTGAGCCTTCGCGGTCCGCTGCGCGTCCCTGCGGGTCTGGGACAGATAGCGGAGGTAGTCGCGGCGCAGGTCGGCCATCTGGCCCTGATTGCCACGCCGGTAGCGGATCAGCATCGCGACGCCCATGGCGATCGTGGAGGCGATCATCACCATGCCCATGATCTTCATGAAGGGCTGGGCCTGCGGGTTGAAGAAGAACACCACCGAACCGCCCATGCCGAGCATGGGCAGCAACTGCATCAGCGCGCCCTCCATCTGCCCGCGCGGCAGCTCCGGCGGCGGCTGGACCACGACCTCGCTCGTGGGCACTTCCTTCGGCAGCGCCCGCGGTGGGCGCTTGACGACGATGTGGCTCACTTCGCACCAATTCCCTTGCCGGCCCGATCCGTTCCGCCCGCCGCCCCGTGTCCGGCGAACGTCGATCGCGCAGCGCGATCCTACTGACACCCACTGACAACGGCGGGCGGTAGGGTGCCGGTGAGACACGTGAACAGTTGCGAATCGGACCGGGAAAACCGGGCAATCCGCAATGTTCGCTCCTCGCGCTCCCCGCCTGCTCCCGGGCCCGGCGGCGAACCGGACCGGTGAATCGGGCGGCGCGGCACGACGTACGCAGAACGTGCACAGGATCGCCACAGGCGGTCCCGCGCCCGGCCCCGCGCCCGGCGCCGGCCCGCCGCCAGCGATGCACACCATGACAGGGGGAACATCAGGTGAGCATGACGGCCTCCGCGCCGACCGGCCGGACCGGCACAGCGGGCAGCGCGGCCCCGTCCGGGGCGGGCACGGGCACCGGCTTCGGCTTCTGCCGGGTCACCATCGTGGCGCCCGACAGCCGCATCGACGTGGCGCTGCCCGACGACGTCCCGGTCGCCGACCTCTACCCGGAGATCCTGCGCCTGTCGCAGCAGCGCCCCACCGAGGGCGCCCCGGTCGGCTACCACCTCGTCCGCCGTGACGGCACCGTCCTCGACGGCTCCCGCTCCTTCGCGGCCCAGCGCATCCTGGACGGCGAGCTGCTGACGCTGCGTCCGTTCGCCGAGTCGCTGCCGCCCGCCGTCCACGACGACGTCTCCGAGGCGGTGGCCTCGGCGGTCACCCAGGACCGCACCCTGTGGAGCGCGGGCCTCACCCGCGCGGCCGGCCTCGTCGCCGGCGGCGTACTGCCCGCACTGCTCGCCTTCGTGGTCTGGAGCTCCCGGCCCGGCCACGACATGCACGGCCTCCAGGGCATCCTCGCCGCCGTCACCGGCATCCTCCTGGTCACCATCGCCTGCGTACGCGCGCGCGTGTACGACGATCGCGGTTCCGCCATCGCCCTGGGACTCGGCGCGCTGCCCAACATGGCCGTCGCGGGCTCCGGGCTGCTGCCGCTCGCCGACGGACAGGGCATCGGACGGCTCCAGTTCCTGCTCGCGTGCGCGGCCGTGCTGGTCGCCGCCGTCGTACTCACCTTGCTCTCGCCGGGCGGCGACAGCCCGTTCGTGGCGTTCGTCCTCGCCTCACTGATCGGCCTGCTCATCACGTTCGTCGCGATGCTCACCCACCTGCGGCCCATCGAGACGGCCGCCGTCAGCGCCCCGCTCGCGGTCTGCGCGCTGGCCTTCCTGCCCGGAATGTCCATGCGCTTCGCCAGGCTCCCCATCGGCTTCGAACCGCCCCACCCCGCCCGCGGCTACAGCACCGACGAGCCCGACTCCCCGGAGCCCGTCGACGCCGAGCGCATCGCCGCCCAGGCCCGCCGCGGCCATGAACTCCTCGTCGGCCTGGTCGGCGGCTGCGCCCTGGTGACCGTCGGCGCGGCGATCGTGCTGAGCTTCTCCAGCGACCTGTGGGCCCAACTGCTCGCCCTGGCCACCGGCATCGCGATGCTCATGCGCGCGCAGCTCTTCCGCTACACCGCCCAGGTCGCCGCCACCCTCACCGCAGGTCTCGCCTGTCTCGTCTTCCTCGGCATCGGGCTCGCCCTCAACCCGCCCACCGAGTACGTGCACGACGCGCTCGCCGGGGACACCACCGCGCTCGACATCCGCACCGTCTGGCTCGCCGCCGCCCTCGGCGCCGCCACCGCCCTGGTGACCGCGATCGGCCTGATCAGCCCACGCCGGGGCGTGACGCCCTTCTGGGGCCGCTTCATGGAGATCGCCGAGACCTTCGTCCTGCTCACGCTGGTGCCGCTGGCACTGGCGGTGTTCGACGTCTACGCGTCCGCGCGATCGATGGCGGGGGACTGAGAGCGGCTCGCCCCTGATCGCCGTGGGGCGCCCGGCCGTCCCACGGCGGTCGTGATCGCGGGCGGGGTCGGGGCCGTCATCGTGGCGGGGGCGTGGTCGTGGTCGGAGGCCGAGGTCATGGCCGCGGGCCTGTCGCACCCGCGCGGTGGACTCCGCGCGGCGGCGCCGCACGTCAACCGGCGCACCGCGCTTTCGCGAAGACGTCGGACAGCGCCCCGAACCATCGCGCCGCACGTCAACCGGCGCCCCGCATCAGCCCGTACCGCACACCAGCCCGTCCCCCGCATCAGCCGGTCACCGAGCGAAGGCCGGTATGGCGCCTCGGCCGGCACGGCGCGTAGGCCGGCACCACACCCGGCCGGCACGGCGAGTAGGCCGGCATCACACCCGGCCGACACAGCGCGTGGGCCGGCACCACACCCGGCCAGCCGGTCCGGCACGTAGGCCAAACACCACACCCGACCGGCGCCGCCCTGCAAGCGCAACGAAAGGCACCCAGCGTGAGCTTCGGCCCGCCCCCTTCCCCGTACACCGAGTCCACCCGGGCCGCCGAGGGCCGCCGCAGCCGACGGCGATGGCGGCTGTTCGGGGCCGCAGGGGCGGTCGTCCTGCTCGCCGCGGCCGGGTTCGGCACCTGGCTCATGGCGTCGGGCGGCGACGACACGCCGTCCGACGACAGGCCCGCGGCCGTCGCCCAGCACCCCGACGAGGTGCGCGAGACCGTGGAGAAGACGCCCGTCTCGCCCGAGGGCCGCCTGATGCTGTACCAGCGGGAGGCGGGCCTGGAGAAGTACAAGAACGGCGATGAGCGCTACGCGCCCGGCACCTGGGCCACCGGCAAAACCTTCGCCAAGGGCATCGCCGACAAGATCCTCGGCTTCGACATCGCCCCGGACTCCGAGGACCCCGTCTGGACCCTGGACCTCGACGGCCACCTCTGCGCCACCAGCGAACACGTCACGGCCGACGGCCGCACCGCGGTCGTCGTGCAGCCGGACAGACCCGAGGGCGCCGACAGCGAGGGCGTCTGCGACCAGGTGGTGTTCTTCGACATGGACACCGGCAAGGAGATCTGGCAGGCCACCATGCCCTCGGCCGGCTCCGCCTTCGTCACCAACACCAACCTCACCCTCACGCGCGGTGTCGTCGCCGTCGCCTGGGGCCAGGGCTCCGTCGCGTACGACATGAAGGACGGCCGCCGACTCTGGGACGGCACCTCCGTCTCCAGCTGCGAGGACCAGGGCTACGCCGGCGGACGCGCCCTCCTGGCACTGCTCGCCTGCGGCACCGGAGCCGACATCACCTACCGCGTCGAGAAGCTCGACCCGCGCACGGGGGAGGCGGAGTGGACGTACGAGGTCGCCAAGGGCGTCCAGCACGTCTATCTGCCGTCGTCCGAGCCGCCCGTGATCGCCGTCGCCGCTGGGGACACCGCCGTGACGGAACTGATCACCCTCGACGAGCACGGCACCTACCGGGCCACCGTCCCGATGTCCGGCCGCTACGACCCCAAATGCGGCGACCGCTACTTCGCCTCGTCGTACTTCGGCGTGGTCGAGCACTGCGACGCGCTGGTGGTGGGCCGGGACCTGCTGTACGTCGCCACCAAGGACGAGACCACGATCGACCAGCCCGCCAACTGGATCGTCGCCTTCGACATCGAGACCGGCGCGACCGCCGGGAAGTTCGACGGCCGCCCCTTCCAGCTGGTGTACCCCCTGCGGATGAGCGGCGACGACCTCCTGATCCACCGGCAGAGCATGAGCGAGGTCGAGCCGGCGGCCGTGGTCGGCTGGAACGCGGCCACCGACAAGGAGACGCCGTACCTCCTGTTCAATCTGCCGCAGGAGGACCGGGACAAGCTCGGCGACCTGGAGTGGTCCGACATCGTGGTCGAACAGGGCCGCGTCTTCCTCTCCAAGCGCCAGCTCTCCCCGGACGACGCGGACCCCACGGCGCCGGTCCTGGTATCGATCGGAGTGGGCACCTTCGGGCTCGACCACTGACGCCGCCACCGGCTCGACCACTGGCTCGGCGACCGAAAACCCGGAGGGGGGGGGGGGGGGGGCGCGGGGGCGCCC
>NZ_JBHYUG010000108.1:25379-29206 GCF_042749375.1 Streptomyces sp. NPDC059477
GGGGGTTGTACTGTGGGGGGGGGCCCCCCGGGGGGTTCCACAGCGCCCCCCCCCCCGGGCCCCCCCCGGGCGGGGGCCCCCAAACCCCGGGGGGGGGGGGCCCGGCGCGGGGCCCCCCCCCCTCCGGGATCGTCTCCATGAGCGCCTACTCCTGCGCGAGCCCCCCATTGTGCGGCGCCGGCGTCACATCGAACTCCCCGTCGCGCGCGCCCAGCACGAACGCCCGCCACTCCGCCTCGGTGTAGCGCAGTACCGTGCCGGGATCCAGCGAGGACCGCATCGCGACGGCGCCGTCCGGCAGATAGGCGATCTCGACGCGCTCCTCGTCCTGCTCGGTGCCCGGCGCGCTGTGCCACTCCACGCCGGAGATGTCGAGCGCGTACAGCTCGTCCCGCTCCCGCTCCTTGCGCGCCTTGACGTCCTCGTGCACTTCCTCCGCCATGGCGAAGCGACCCCTTCCCGACGTGCGGACATTCCCACGGCTCACCCTAGTGGGCGTACGGGAGGCGTCGGCGGGGTTCGGCCACGGCGGTCGGGGGCGTCGCCGCCTGCTGGTACCCTGGCTGATGGCCGTGTGTGTACGCATCCCCGGAGCCCGCGCTCCGGAGGTCGCGCCCAGCGGACCCCGCCACCCGAGTTGTGGAAGCTTCCCCGAGAAAGAGACCGGGGGCACTCGGTGGCCTTTCACAGACCACGAGGAGTACGCGTGTCGCTCGACGCCGCTACGAAGAAGCAGATCATGACCGAGTTCGGTACCAAGGAGGGCGACACCGGCTCCCCCGAGGTACAGGTCGCGATGCTGTCCCGGCGGATCTCGGACCTGACCGAGCACCTCAAGACCCACAAGCACGACCACCACTCCCGCCGGGGTCTGCTGATCCTGGTCGGTCAGCGCCGTCGCCTGCTTCAGTACCTGGCGAAGAAGGACATCGCCCGTTTCCGTACGCTCGTCGACCGCCTCGGCATCCGCCGCGGTGCGGCGGGCGCCAAGTAAGACGCCGCAGAAGGGAGCGGTTCCCGGGACCGGGGAGCCGCTCCCTTTTGCCGTACGTACGGTTTCGCGACCCCCGCGGAAGCCTTACCGTCCGTACCGGAGCTTCACCGTCCGTACGGAAACGTGCGCGTTGTCACTGCCGCTTTGTAGTGTGTTAGCACAACGTGTAGCAGTACCGAGCACGTCGGACGAAGTACCACGTACGAACACAGCGTGATGTCCCCCACCCGCCCGGGTGGGCGACACCACGGGACGCATGACGACGAGACAAACGAACGAGGAGAAGCGCGCCTCGCCGCCGCCGGTCCTCGGTAGTGGCCCCCGGGGGCGACAACCCCGGGTGCTTCGATCGAAGACCGGCCCGCACCAGACGGAGCGCTTCTCCGCAGCCGTCCCCCTGCCACACGGGCGTGGAGGGACGAAAGACGACAAGTATCGGAGAAAACGCTAGTGGAGAACGAGACCCACTACGCCGAAGCCGTGATCGACAACGGCGTATTCGGCACCCGCACCATCCGCTTCGAGACGGGCCGGCTGGCCAAGCAGGCCGCCGGTTCCGCCGTGGCGTACCTGGACGACGACACCATGGTGCTGTCGGCCACCACCGCCTCCAAGAACCCCAAGGACCAGCTGGACTTCTTCCCGCTGACCGTCGACGTCGAGGAGCGGATGTACGCCGCCGGGAAGATCCCCGGCTCCTTCTTCCGCCGTGAGGGCCGGCCCTCCGAGGACGCGATCCTCACCTGCCGCCTCATCGACCGCCCGCTGCGCCCGTCCTTCAAGAAGGGCCTCCGCAACGAGATCCAGGTCGTCGCCACCATCATGGCGCTCAACCCCGACCACCTGTACGACGTCGTGGCGATCAACGCCGCCTCCGCGTCCACCCAGCTGGCCGGTCTGCCCTTCTCCGGCCCGATCGGCGGCGTCCGCGTCGCGCTGATCCGCGGCCAGTGGGTGGCGTTCCCGACCCACAGCGAGCTGGAGGACGCCGTCTTCGACATGGTCGTCGCGGGCCGCGCCCTGGAGGACGGCGACGTCGCGATCATGATGGTCGAGGCCGAGGCCACCGACAAGACCATCAAGCTGGTCGAGGGCGGCGCCGAGGCACCGACCGAGGAGATCGTCGCCGCCGGTCTGGACGCCGCCAAGCCGTTCATCAAGGTCCTGTGCAAGGCCCAGGCCGACCTCGCCGCGAAGGCCGCCAAGCCGACCGGCGAGTTCCCGGTCTTCCTGGACTTCCAGGACGACATCCTCGACGCCCTGTCCGGCGCCGTCCGCCCGGAGCTGGCCTCCGCGCTGACCATCGCCGGCAAGCAGGAGCGCGAGGCCGAGCTGGACCGCGTCAAGACGCTCGCCGCCGAGAAGCTCCTGCCGGAGTTCGAAGGCCGCGAGAAGGAGATCTCCGCCGCGTACCGCGCGCTCACCAAGCAGCTGGTGCGCGAGCGCGTGATCAAGGAGAAGAAGCGCATCGACGGCCGCGGTGTCACCGACATCCGCACCCTGGCCGCCGAGGTCGAGGCCATCCCGCGCGTGCACGGCTCCGCGGTGTTCGAGCGGGGCGAGACCCAGATCCTGGGCGTCACCACCCTCAACATGCTCCGCATGGAGCAGCAGCTGGACACCCTCTCCCCGGTGACCCGCAAGCGCTACATGCACAACTACAACTTCCCGCCGTACTCCACCGGCGAGACCGGCCGCGTCGGCTCCCCCAAGCGCCGCGAGATCGGCCACGGCGCCCTCGCCGAGCGCGCCCTCGTGCCGGTCCTGCCGACGCGCGAGGAGTTCCCCTACGCGATCCGCCAGGTCTCCGAGGCGCTCAGCTCCAACGGCTCGACGTCCATGGGCTCCGTCTGCGCCTCCACCATGTCGCTGCTGAACGCCGGTGTGCCGCTCAAGGCCCCGGTCGCCGGCATCGCCATGGGCCTGATCTCCCAGGAGATCGACGGCGAGACCCACTACGTCACCCTCACCGACATCCTCGGTGCGGAGGACGCCTTCGGCGACATGGACTTCAAGGTCGCCGGCACCAAGGAGTTCGTCACCGCCCTCCAGCTCGACACCAAGCTCGACGGCATTCCGGCCTCCGTGCTCGCCGCCGCCCTCAAGCAGGCGCGCGACGCCCGGCTCCACATCCTCGACGTGATGATGGAGGCCATCGACCGGCCCGACGAGATGTCCCCCAACGCGCCGCGGATCATCACCGTGAAGATCCCGGTCGACAAGATCGGTGAGGTCATCGGCCCCAAGGGCAAGATGATCAACCAGATCCAGGAGGACACCGGCGCCGAGATCACCATCGAGGACGACGGCACCATCTACATCGGTGCCGCCGACGGCCCCTCCGCCGAGGCCGCCCGCTCCACGATCAACAGCATCGCCAACCCGACGATGCCGGAGGTCGGCGAGCGCTACCTCGGTACGGTCGTGAAGACCACCACCTTCGGTGCCTTCGTCTCCCTGCTCCCGGGCAAGGACGGCCTGCTGCACATCTCCCAGATCCGCAAGCTGGCCGGCGGCAAGCGCGTGGAGAACGTCGAGGACGTCCTCGGTGTGGGCCAGAAGGTCCAGGTCGAGATCGCCGAGATCGACTCGCGCGGCAAGCTCTCCCTGATCCCCGTGATCGAGGGCGAGGACAGCGCCGACAAGAAGGACGCCGCGTCCGACAGCGCCTCCGCCGCAGGCGACCAGTGACGGCTTCCCCTGGTTCCCAGGCGACGGCCCGCCCCCCCCCCCGGGGGCGGGGGGGGGCGCGGGCCCCCCCCCCCCCACACGGGGCCCGCGGGCGCGGGCCCGGGGCGGGGGGCGGGGGGGGGGGGAGAACAACCCAGCCCCC
>NZ_JBHYUG010000109.1:0-29158 GCF_042749375.1 Streptomyces sp. NPDC059477
TGACGGGCGTCATGACGCCCGTCGCGGACACCTTGACTGGCTCAACCTCCACTCAAGGCGGGCACCTGACCGGTCAAGGTCAGTCACTGAGCCAGCTTGAGACAGGGTGAGCCACCCGATGAGCCAGTCTGGGACGAGGTGAGCGACCCGATGAGCCAGCGAGCACGGCGGGTGAGCCAGGCAACGGCCCACAGCGCGCCAGGCAACGGGACACCGAGAGCAAGACCTGGCCCAGAGCTACACCAGACAACGCACTGAGGTGAGCCGTGCAACGCACGTTCGCTCTCTCCCGACAGCCCAGCAAGCGCCAACAGCACACGTTGGTTGACTCGCAACGATCAAATGTGAGCCGGTCAATGCGCCAGCCACTGACGCACGTGAGCCGCCCTACGGGGACTCATCCGAGACCGTTGAGCCGTCGGCTGACACCGGGCATTCGACGACGATGCCCCGACTGCTAGCGACGATGCCCGTCACGCGCCGTCTCGCTTCCTAGCCGGAAGACCTCACCTCCGGATCCTCCTGGATCCGGATCCGGACCGCTCCGGATCTGCGGATCCATCCGGATCCGAAAGGAGGTGATGCGGGGTGATGCGCAGGAGACAAGAACGCGCCTTCTGAGGATCAATCAGGTAGTGAACCTGCCCGATGAGTTGGGCGTATGCAGGGCCATAGAGGTGAATGGCCTGGATCACACCTGCACATAAAAGGGGGAGATCGTCGGCATCGCGCACCCGCCCCGTCATCGAGGTCGGCGCCGGCAGTTGCGATGATCAGCAGCTTTTCCAGGGGCATCCGGAATTTCGAGCCGCAGACGAACCCCTGCCCGATCTGCTACCTGCAGATGGACGCACTTCTGCCCTGGGCGCCCGCGATCCTATCAACTAGCGGGGGCGGAAATGGTCGTTTCCGCCCCCTCCGGCCGATCCAATGGGCCAAGTCGCCCACACGGGTGAAAACACGGGCATTCCGGGGTCGGCATCCAATGGAATCCATTCCGTAGTTGCGCCTCCCCTTTTCGCCCCCCTAGAGTGGTGAACGGACGCCGACGTCACCACGGCGCGGCCGAACCGAGGGAGATCCCTGTGAGCCAGAACCCCGCCCGTCACCTGTCCCAGGCCGCCGAGGGCATCCGCACCTTCAACCACACCTCCGGCGCCGTCGGGGACGACTGGACGTACCCCGGGCACGCGTACGACGCCGTCGGCAACCTCTCGTACCTGGTCGGGATGCTGGAGCAGGCTGTCGGGCAGTCGGTCCGGCCGGTGATGTACACCTACGAGCACGGCCGGGTGCGCATCGACAACGGCGGCGACGCCGACGCGAAGGTGGCCGAGCTGGTCGCCGCCCGGCGCGACGCCGAGGCCGCCGCCGCCGCGCTGACGGCCGCCGTGCAGCGGATGCACAACGCGGTGTCGCCCATGGGACTGGACACCACCGGCATCCCGGAGTTCGAGGACGACGAGGACGACGAGTGAGCACCGACCGTCTGTACCTGCGGCACTCGACGGACTCGCAGACCGACGCCCGGCAGCGGCACGCCCTGGCAAGCCTGCTCGCGGCCGGCGCCCCGGCCTACGAGGACCCGGCGACCTCCAGCCGCGTCCTGTCGCTGCACCGCGCCGGGTTCAAGCAGCTGCTCGACGCGGCGGCCGTCGGCGACACGATCCGCATCGCGGACGCGGCAAGGCTCTTCCGGTCGGTCGCGGACATCATCGCCCTGCGGCCGGTCCTCATCCGGCGCGGCCTACACCTGCGGGTGGAGTCGGGGCTGCTGTCCGGGATCGACCTCGCCTCGGACGACCCCGGCACCAAGATGATGGTGAGCGTCCTCGCGGCCGTGCTGGAGTTCCAGCGCGACATGATCTCGGAGAACACCCGCGAGGGCGTCGCCGCGGCTGCGGCGGCCGGGAAGACGCTCGGACGTCCGGCCGCACTTGACGCGGCGGCCGTCGGCGAGCTGGTGGAGGCGTACCGCGAGGGCGCCGCCGTGAAGGCGCTCGCCCGGCAGTACGAGATCGCGCCGAGGACCGTGCGCCGGGTCCTCGACGCCGCCGGGGCCCGCAACGTGCCCGGCGACCTCGAACTGCTCGACGGCAACGACCAGGACGACGTCGACGGCCAGGAGCAGGCGCCCGCCGATCCGGTCGTGGTGGTCGACGTGCCCGGCCTGGTCGCCGAGCACCTGGCCGACGTCGCCGACAACGCGGTCCGCCGGGCCCTCGCCGCCGGGCAGACGATCCGGCGCGGGCAGGGCTACTCGGTACGCGTCACGGCGCCGCTCACCGTGCACCTGTCGATGGTCCAGCAGACGACCTACCTGACGGGTTCGCCCGCTGGCCGCAAGGCTCACCGGATCCACTCCGCCCGGGTGGCAGCCGCTCGAACCCCATGACCTCCGCGCTTGCGCGCGCCCGCGCGTAAGGCGGTCCATAAAGTGCACAAACCCCGGCACCCGGGCCCTCCCTCCCCGCCCCGCGCTGGGAGCAGACCAGTCCCGGGTGTCCCAGCAAAAACGCCAGCATTCCCGATTGCGGGAATGCTGGCGCTTCGGCTCGCGGTCCGGTCCGCTGTCAGGGCCCGGCCGCGCGGCCCCCACGGGGCAGTCCCCGCCGGGGAGCACGGCTCCTCGGTAAGCCGCCGCGCCCGGCGGGCGGTTCCTGGTCTGCCCTCTCTACTCGGAAAGCGGTCGCGGCCGGCGCCAGCATCACCTCGAACGTGACCCGCAGGCCGCCGCCACGATGAGTCAGTTCCGTTCCCTCACTGACCACCAGCTCGGTGCACGACCGCAGCAGAGGCTCCAGCACCTCCAGGACACGCTCGCCGTCGGTGCGGCTGTCGGTCATCACCCGGATCTGGACCATCAGGCACCTGCCCCTGCCTGCCGGGTCCGGATCCAGATCAGATCCGGCTCGCCGTGGCCGTCGAGAAGCCAGGCCGCGTTCTTCCACACCGGCTCGGTGCCGTCGGCGATCCGGTGCAGGACCTCCGTCATCGACCGTGCGTCGGTCTCCAGGTTGAGTGAGCGCGACCAGGCGAGCGGTACGTCGCCGCCCCACTCCCAGGGCAGGCACGGGATGGTGGAGGAGGGGTGGTCGGTCCAGCCGAACCATCCAGCCCAGATCTTCCCGAGGCTGGCATCGTGCGAGTGCACCGAGGCCCAGGGGTGCAGCGGGTGCGGGCCAGGTGCCACCGGCACACCCTTCTCCTTCACCAGGGCGTAGGGGGAACGGCTGGACGGCCCCATGGAGTCCGTCTCCTTGACGACGAGGCGGTCGGCCAGCAGTGCGTCGAGCCGGGCGACCAGGTCCGTGCGCTGCACCGTTCCGGGCGCACCGGCCGGGCCTGCGAACAGCAGCTCGCGGTCACGGAGGCCGACGACTGCGACTGTCTGGGCACCGGGCAGGGAGCCGGATTCGGCGTCCACGGCCAGGACCACGGCGCGCTGGTCGGTGACGAGTTCGCGGGCGAGCTGCTGAGCCTGGTCGTGGGCGGTGAACAGAGCTGCGGGCACCGAGCAGGCAGCGCACCAGCGGCCCCTGCCGAGCGGCTCATCGCCGGACAGGCCACAGCGGCGGCACACGTACTGAAGGGCACGGGCCCGGTCGAGGGCTGCGCGCTGCTCTGGTGAGCACGTGCGCTTCGGCACCGCGGAGGCGGCCAGGTACAGCGGCGCGTAGCTGTTGCCGTTGTAGAGGACCTGGCCCATCGGGTCTGAGCCGGGCTTCAGGCCCTGCCGGTCGAGCTGGGTCTTGGTGTACAGGCCGTCCGGGACCAGGTCCCAGCGGGTGTACCGGGTGAGACCGGGCAGCGGGGGGATCGAGCGAGGCAAGACAACCTCCTGTGAGGGGTTCCTGTAGGGAAGATAGAACCGGAGAACCTTCCGCGCAACAACCTAAAAATGCGGGTTGACCTGCGCCTTTGTTGCGGAATATCTAGCTAGATTAGACGTTTTCCGCTTGCAGAAATGCTAGCTGTTTTGCTGGCTCTGTGGAACCCGTGAGGCCGTCCAACGCACGGGGCGCACGGGCGCACGGCCATAGAGCCGCCCCCGCCCGTGCGCCCTGATCGAAGCGTTCCCAGAAGTGCGAAGGCCCTCTGGCGCTTTATCTAGCTAGACTCCGTGCCATGCCTTTGCACCCTTTCGTCATCGCGCTGGAACCTGACGACCATCAGGCCCTCAACCGGGTCGTCGAGAAGGGCCTGGCGGCCGAGGCCGAGTGGCTCGCTGCGGCTCGCAAGCGGCAGGGGATCCACCACCTGCGGGGCGAGGCTGCCCGCGCCGCACGCGGCCGTGTGCGCACCGAGTTCGCCCGCCTCCGGAAGACGGGGAAACTCGCCGGCACCCGCGACCTGGTCGTTGCGCGCGAGGTACGTGCCGAGCTGAAGCGCCGCGGGATGACCGGGGCGTACGAACCGGTGCCCGTTGCCCAAGCCGGTGCATCCGGCCGCCCGGTGGGCAGCAGTCCCCGCAAGCAAGGCCGCCTCGGCGACGACCGCACCACCCTCACCTCCCGCCTCGCCGTGCGCCTCCCCGCCGATCTCGGTGACCAGCTCGTACGGGCCTGCTACTGGGAGAGCGCACCCGCCGTGAAAGCACTGCTCGAATGGCAGGACCGGTGGGGCGACGGGCCGGAGGTCATCATGCGCGAGGCCGAACGCAACGGCGCGCTCAACGTGATCACAATGTTCGTCGCCGCCCTCGCGCCGCGCCCCGATGCCGACAGCCTCCTGGAAAAGGTGAGGCTCCAGGACATGGTCGTCACGACCGGCGACATCATCCGCAGCGCCGTCAAGCACGCCATCCACTGAACCCACACCTCTCTCAGATGCCAACCCACCTGCGGAAATGCGGGAAATCTAGCTAGATAAGACGCAAGGCGGACTCCAATTCCCGCTTTCGGTATTGCCAGCAGGAAGGGATGCGGGTCCGCTTGCTTTCAGGCAGGCACCTCGGAGAGTCTTCCGGGTACCTGGAGAGAGGAGGACCTTGTGGCCGAAGAGCCTGACATCGTGGCCGAGGTCAGCGAGAAGGGCGGCGTCGGCAAGACGTCGCTGACGACGGGGCTCATCGCTGTGGCCGCCGAGCTGGGGCTGAGGGTGGGCGGTGTCGACCTGGATCCGCGCTCGACGCTCACCGACGAGCTGGGCATCACCGACCCGGAGCTGTCGGTGAACGACATCTACTATGTCGACCCCGAGAAGCCTCCCCAGGACCCTGCTCAGATCGCTCGCAAGGCGTTCGTCCGCGCGGGCAAGGACTGGCCCTCGAACGTGTGGGTGCTGCCCTGCATCCGGAAGTTCGGCAACCGGGAGACCGATGCCAGCACCGGCATGGAGTTCCGGCTGAAGCGTGCCCTGTGGGGGCTCCGGGACCAGGTCGACGTGCTCTTCCTCGACGTGCCGCCGCGCGCCGGCGGGAAGATCGTGGGGTCCGCGCTGATCGCCGCCAAGAAGGTGCTGATCCCTGCGACCCTCACCGACGACGGCCACGACGGCGCGGTCGAGGCCATGACCTCGATCGAGCACTACACCGCGCCGGGCGGGCTCAACCAGGGCCTGGAGGTGTCAGGGATCGTGCGGAGCATCGTGCCGCGCGAGGGCGAGTACCGGCAGATCCACCAGGACTGGAGCGAGCGCCTGGTGGAGGACTTCGGGGACCTGGTCCTGCCGACCGTCATCCGCAGCTACGCAATTCGCGAGGTCTGCCGTACCGGCTCCATGCCGATCACGGCCGCGCCCGGCCGCGAGGCGAAGCTCCTCCGGGAGGTCTACCGGGAGGTCCTGTTCCACACGCTGCCGCATCTCAGGGAGCAGTGATGCCCACCTTCGCGGAGAGAGCCCGCCAGGCGCAGCAGGCGAAGCGCTCCGGCCAGGACGAGAAGGACCCCGCGGACCTTTCCGGTGCGCAGGAGCCGGACTGGGACGACCCCGGCACCTGGGGATCAGGCGGCGACGCCAGTGAATCCGCCAGCGGAAATCCTGGCGATTGGGCTGACGGCAATGACGGTTCTCCCCAGGACTCCCCGCCCTCGGTGCCCGCCTCCGCACCGGCGGGTCGGCCTCCTCGGCGGCGCGGCCGGCCGCGCGGGCCCCAGCGCGTGGCACTGAGCGTGCGGCTGCTGGCCTCCACCGACCGCAGGCTCACCGCCGCGGTCCAGCAGACCGGGCTGAACCCGCAGAGCATTGTCGAGCAGGCCCTCCAGGCCCACTTCCGTCGCCTGCGGATCGAGGACCCGGGCGCCGAACCCGCCGACCAGGAGCACTTCACCTGATGTCCTTCGACACCGAGGCCATGCCGCCGATCCTGACCGTGCGGGTGCTCTCCGACATTGCGTGGGATCACCGTCCTGGCGGCTGCCGGTGCGCATGCGGCGTCCTTCACGGCGACAGCCAGACCGCCATGTGCATGAACAACGCCGAGCCCGGACGGCTCCTGCGGGTCGAGTCGCCGTCCGGACCGTTCGGCCCGTTGCCGATCTGCCTGGGCTGCTACATCAGCCTGGCCCCTGGGCTCTGAGGCCCTCCCAGCACCTGCCGCCCGTGTTTCCGCCTGCTTTTCGGCAGGCTGTAATGCGGGCGGTTTGCTTCCTGAGCTGGTTGAAGGGGCGCACTCGCTGGACCGGGGCGCCTCCTGCTCGGGCGCCTGAAGGGGGAGGGGTACAACGGACGAGCGCGTCCGCGCTCGACACCCCCGGGTGCGGGCCCCTGCGGTCCGCGCGTTCACCGTCGACGGCCGAACCGGCCGCTGGGCGGCCTCCCGGCCGTCGCCGGGCGCGGACCGCCGCCTGCCGCCCGTCACACGCCCCGCCGAGGCCGCCGAGCCCCGTCTGAGCGCTGCAACCCGGCCACGCAAGGTTGTACCTGCCTTCCGTCCTCGATGCGGCTTGAGCCCGCACCGGGCTGAACAGCGCCACCCAAATAGCGGGGGCCGCGCCGGGGGCGAGAAGCCCGGTGCCGTCCGCGGCTCGGAGTCGATCACGCTCTGTGGATCACGGGCGGTGGATCGGCAGGGACACAGGGACGCAGGGACGCACTTTCCCCCTACATCTCTGTTCTTCCCTCTTCTCTCTTCTTCTTCTCGACATTCCAACAGAGATGAGGGGGTCAGATGCGTCCCTGCGTCCCTCCAAAAGCCACATAACGGACTCGCAGCAGATCAGGGGCAGGGACGCACCAGGGACGCACCAGGGACGCACACCGTCCCCAGGGACGCACTTGGCGCCCCAAGGGACGCACATTTCACAGGTGCGTCCCTGAGTGCGTCCCTGCCCAGGGACGCACGTGCGTCCCTGCCGTCCCTTACGCAGCGTGAGGGTGTCAGCGGCCGGCGGTAGGGTGCCGAGGCGGATCGCACGGGACGACGGAAGGGCAGGACCATGGCAGGCTTCAGTGGCTGGCTGGCACAGTTCACCCAGGTCAGGGCAGGTATCGGCGACCTCGCCCGGGACGCGGCGGCCGACCCCGACTGGCCGGACGGCCCGGACGAGCTGGAGACGTACGCCGACCACCTCGAAGCCGTCGGCGCCTCCGAGGCCGCACTCGACGTCCTCACCGACGCCTGGACCCGGTACACCGCCGGGAGCTGACCCTCCCCCCTCCGTCCTAGGGCCCACGGGAGAAAGGCGGTTTCACCTGCTGTTTTACGGAGTATCTAGCTAGATATTCCGCCTTACAGTGCGGGTCGGGGCATGCCGAAGGCCCGCCTGTGCGGGGCACGGGCGGGTCGGCGGTGTGGGGGTTACGCGGTGATGGTCTCCTGGACGGGTGCCGGTTTTTCGGGCTCGGCGGGTGGGTTGGGCTTGGGGATGTAGGTGATGGTCAGGGACCGTTTCCCGTTCGATTTCGAGCGGGCGATGTCGACCCCGAGCTTGTCGAGGTCGGAGGCGACGCGGTTGATCCGGCCGGACAGGGCGCCCGGGGTCCGGGGCCACTTGTCGTTCGTCATGCCGACCTGGCTGGTGAGTTCGTCCAGCAGGTCGGCGGTGGTGCCGTCCCACGCCTGGACGCCGTCCTCCGGCCGGGCGGGCATCCGTTTCATGAAGGTCAGGAGCTGGGTGGCGACCTGGTTGGACTCCACCACTTCTTCCGCCAGCTCGGTGCGCTGCTGGAGGTAGTCGCGCAGGATCGACTTCTCCGGCACGCCGTACACCTCATCGAGCGCCGCCATGATCAGGCCGTAGTCGGCCATGCGGGGCAGCGGGATCTCCCCGCGGTCCGCCCGCTCCCGGATCGCCGGGAGCTTGCCGAGGACCTGGACCAGGAGGTCGAGGAGCGCGCCGAGGATGCGCGGGTGCGCTTCGTCGTACGCCTCCCACAGGGCGGTCTCGGTGCGGCGCCGGGTGATCCGGTCCAGGTGGACGGGGATCATGCGGTCCGCGAGGTCGCCGCGGAGCGTGCCGACGTCGATGCCGTTGACGATCAGGACCCGGCGGAACTCCTGGACCGTCACGTCGCTGTCGCTGTAGAGGGTCCGCTTCACGTTCGCGTCGCCGGTCGCCGCGCGGCACATCGCGTCCGACAGCCACTCCGGGATGCGGCTGAGGTTGTCCAGCCCGACCACCCAGGAGCCGACCGCCGCAGTGCTCCAGTCGTCCGGGTCCTTCGGTGTCGACCGGGCCGGCGCGGCGGACGGGTCGATGAGCTGTACGAGCATCTTGGTCGCCGTCGACTTCGCGGTGCCCTGCTCCCCGGAGAGGAACAGCAGCGGGTGCGGGATGCCGGGGACCAGCCCCGAGACCAGCCACGACACCATCAGCGGCCACGACTCGTCGGACACGTTCAGCAGCCCGCGCAGCTCCCTCAGCGACCCGCCCGTCACCGGCACCGGCAGCGGCTGGGTGAGCTGGGAGCGGCGGAACAGCGGCTGCCCCTCGGCGGCCGGGGCCACCTTCCATCCCTCGCGGGTGATCGTGACGACCGTGCCGTCCGTGCGGCCGAGGTCGAGGACCAGGCCGTGCTCCGGGCGTTTGCCCAGCGGCGCGACCCGCAGGTGCAGCGGCACCGGGTCCTCGGCCTGCGCCCGGCCCTCGATGGCGAGCATGGCGTCCGCCAGCGCCGACGACGACGCGGCCTTGTTGTGCAGCCCGTAGTAGGTCCGGGCCAGTTCTGCCCGAAGAGAGATCCGCCCGCCGCGCAGCAGACGCGCGATCCGCGGTCCGTCCTTCGGCACCGCGTAGAGGTCGCCCGCGTCCGACGTGCCGAACTCGTACCGGCTGTCGGCCATCGAGATGATCTGGTCCGCGACGCTCATCTTCTGGTCGCCGCTGTCGGCGCCCCTGCCCTTGCCCTTCCCGCGCTGGGCCGGGGGCGTCGTGGAGGTCTGCGCCTTCCAGGCCCGGAAGGCGGCGAGGTCCTCGGGGCTGAGGTCCTCGGGGCTGAGGTCCATGTCCTCGCTCACGCCGCACCCCCGATCGCCGGGCGGAGACGCAAGCGGGTGGGCTGGGGTACGACGGTCTCGCATGCGAGGCCACTCCTCGGGTGCCGGGCCCCGGGGCGGTGGTGCGCCTGCGGGGCCGTCATCAGGTCCGAGGGGTGGTGTACGTGGCGCCGGTCCTTAGTGTCCTGGGGTGCGGGTCGCATCAGGCGGCACCGCCCATCCGGCGCGGACGGGCGAGGCCGGCGGTCATGCCGGAGCGGAGCGTCTTCTCGATCTCGCGCGGGGTGTCCACCCCGAGCCCGGCCGCCTGCGCGGCCTCCGTCAGGTGTTCCTCGGCGACGGCCTGGTCGACGAGCCCGGCGGCCACCAGCTGGCCCGCGCGGTACGCGGCGAGGTTCAGCCGGGTGTTCCGGCCGCCCGCCTGCTTCATCGCCGCCAGCTCGTCACACTCCGACCGCAGGATGCCCGCGGCCCACCGCTGTTCGCGTGTGCCCTCACGGCCCAGCTCCCGCAGCCGGGCCACCGCATCAGCCCCGCGAGGCGCCCCCCCGTATTTGGGTGGCGTCGGTGCAGTCGTGACCAGGGTCAGCAGCCACTCCGGCAGCACCGCCGGATCGGTGGGGCTGTCCTGAGCGAGGGAGTACATGGCGCCGTCGACCATCGAGCCGATGCCCACGACGTACCCGCCCGCCGCCCGGGTGTCGATGCAGAACCCGAGGGTGCGCGCGGTATTCCGCACGGCGACCCGAGAGGGCGCGCGGTAGATGAGGTGGCGACCGCCGCTCCGCGTGAGCACGGTGAGCGTCGGAGTGATCGGCCCACCAGTCGGCGCGGTGGAGAGGGCGGCCAGCATGGTCGAGCCGTCCACGACCCCCGGGACCCCGGAGACCTCCCCCTCGTGCGGCACGTCGAGGTCGAGGGCGAGCAGGGAGGAGGGCCCGCAGGCGACACCGATGTTGAACGGGGCACGGCCCCAGGTCCGCTCGATCAGAGCAGGGTCGCGGGTCGCCCGCTCCTCCCAGTGCTCCCAGCGAGGCTCCTTCGCTCCCACCAGCAGCGGATGCACGTACATCCCGCGCTCGGCGTACCGCAGGGCGCTAGCCAGCAGTGTCTTCCGGAGTGCCCAGGCAGCCGTGTTGTTCCGCTGGCGGTGTGGCACCAGGGCCGGTACATCTCGTACTCTCATGTGTGAGCGTCCTTACCGCTCGAACTTCGCCGGGCTTGCGAAACCCGGCCTTGCTTGATCCCGAGAGGCGCCCCGGCAAGGGCGCCTTCGGTGTTTCTGGGGGCTAATGCTGCCCCTTGAACGGCTATGGGGTGGGATCGGATGTGGGCCAGCGCGTCGATGGGATTGCTGAGCGTCCCAGACTGGCGAGGACGGGGTCTATGTCGCCGGTGTAGACAATGTGGGGTTCGTCAGGGCTGGGCGGTTGGAACCGGTGGGCATGGCGCTGGAGGTCGTTCTCGGTGAAGTACATGGCGTTGGGGTCCTCGTAGGTGAGGCGGTTCCGCTGCCTGATCCGTTCCCAGCGGTCGTGGTGGCTGGTGGGGAGGTAGATGAGGGGCACCTCGGCATTGGCGGCCTTCCCGAGTTCGCGCCACTCTTCCCGATCATGGATGGTCCAGAGGCCGTGGTCGAAGACGACACTGTGCCCTGCGGAGAGGATCGTGCTGAGTTCGATGGCGATCTGGTCGAGTATGGGGCGTTCCCGGACGCTGTACTCACCGCGGGGAAAGTCGCGTCCGTAGTGCCCGTGGACCTGCCAGACCTGTTCATCTGGACAGATTCGTAGGTACCCCACGGACTCCAAGGACCGTGCGAGTGTGGTCTTCCCCGAGCCTTGAAGGCCGGTGAGGAGGATCAACTGGGGAGGAGTCAGGATCATTGGGGTGACTCCTCCCTGGTCCAGCGACGGCCGGGGCCACCGACGTCGACGCCGTACTCGATTGTGATTCCGCTGGTGTCAACGACCTGGACGGTCAGAATGATGACTGCGGCTTTGGTGTCCTCAGGGATTTCAAGGAGGCCGGCGTCTGCGGGGGTAGTGGTCCGGGCCCACATGGAGCTGAACCGCCGTGCGACGGGGCGTCCGGTGTGGCGGGTGATGAGATCGATGGATGTGCCGCCGTTAAGCCTCCGGCCCATGGCCAGTTGAGGGATTTCCTCCGCGAAAGCTTCTGGGATCCACGATGTGGAGTGAGAGATCACGGCGTTGGTTTGGGCATCGCGGTAGGTACGAGACCGTCTGAGCACGGCAGCACCATTAGGCAGGCCGAGGGCTTCGGCTACGTCGTCAGGTGCGGAGACCACGCCAGCAGTGTGGGAGTCGGATCGCTCGCCAGCACGCCATGAAGATCCGGTCAGCTTGCTGCGTTGCTCACGCTCAGCGCCAGTGGACAGTGGCGTGCGGTCCCGAACGACTGTCCCATGGCCGCGTGAGGATGTAACGAGCCCCTGAGCCTCTAGGTCCCGGTACGCAGAGTGGACGGTGGTTTTGGAGCCGTGCCCCTGCTGCACCAGTTCTTCGATCTTGGGCAGGCGGAAACCGGGCCCGTACTCGCCGCTGAGGATCTTGACGGCGATCTTGTCGGCTAGGGCTTTCCACTTGGGCGGCATCTGCGGTGATCTCCTCCGTCTCGGCACCCCCAGTGAACCATAGTCCTGGGATTAGTTCATAGCGACTCGCACTCCCAGGATTGTCACCGGGGGGGCGATTGACAGTGCTCCATAACCCTGGGAATGTGATTCCAGAAGGGACGCCGAGTGAGTACAGCTCACGAAGCGTGACGGCACAGCCATGTCTGAAGTGGCCCGGATGCACGAACGGCCCCCCCTGGGAGATCTGCCAGGACCACCGGGGGGAGCCGCCGTGAGGGCCGTTCCGTCGAGAGGAGCACGACCCCATGAGTGACGTTACGGCAGGTGGGAGCGCCCCGGCAGGGGGTGGGCGGGTGGTCGATGCGGGCCGCCTGGAGACGCTGTACGTGATCTACAACGCGAGGCTGGTGCGCTATCTGCGGGCCCGGCTCGGTGCCCGGTGGGAGCTGGCCGACGACCTGGCGCAGGACGCGTGGGTGCGGGTGGCGCAGCGTTTGCACACCTGCCGGGTGTCGGACGCCGAGGCGTTCGGCTGGCTGTGCACGGTGGCCCGGTCGGTGACCGCCGATCACCTCCGGCGGGCGCGGCACGAGGTGCCGGCCGACTTCAGCGGTCGCGGCGAGGGCCGGTTGCCGTGGAGCGAGTCGGCCGAGGACGTGGTGGTGGCCCGGCTGGTGCTGGTGCTGGGGGTGGCGGCGTGACGGTCACCGAGCTGCGGCCCGAGCAGCCCGTCGCCGCCGACGCGGAGGCCCTGGCCCGCGCGGAGCAGGTGTCGGCCGACGCCGAGGCCGCCCGGATCCGCAACGAGGCCGAACGGACCCGCCAGGAGCTGGCGGCGGAGAAGGCCCGTGCGAAGGCCCAGGCGGACATCGAGCGCGACCTCGCGAAGGTGGCGGACGAGCGCCGCCAGCGTGAGGAGACCCGCCGGGCAGAGGCCGCAGCCAAGGCCAGTGCTGAGAGGTCGGCGGCGACGTGGAAGCGCGCGGCGAAGGCCATCGCGGTGATCTGCATCATCGTGTCGCTGCCGCTCCAGGTGATGGCGTTCTGGGACCCCCACGCCTGGTTCCTGGTGGCCGCGCCGTTCGTGCTGGAGGGCGTGGCGTGGGCGCTGCTGTGCGGGGCGCAGGCCGCGATCGACGAGGGTCGGGCGTCCTGGCACTACCGGCTCGCCGCGCTGATCCAGGCGTTGGTGGCGGCCGGGATCAACTACGTGCACGGCGCTGCCGAGTACGGCGTCGCGACCGGGATCGGCGGGGCGCTGTGCTCGGTGCTCGGTCCGGCGATCTGGGACCTGCACGAGCACGGTCGGATCGCCAAGCGCGACGGCCGCCAGCCCGGCTCGGTGCGCAGGGCGAAGGAGCGGGCCGACCGTGAGGCCCGCCGCCAGCTCGACGCCGTGAACGCGGCCCGTGCCGCCGGGGACCGTGAGGTGTGGGAGCGCGCGACGGACCTCGCGGTCGCGCTGGGGGAGGTCCGGCCGGGTGCCCGCCGTCGGCCGCTGGGACTGCGCGCGCCGAAGGGTCCGGAGGTCGTGCCGAGCGAGGAGACGTACGCCCGTGCGTGCCTCGAAATCCACGGCACCGACCCTGGCATGACGGCGGAGCGGATCGCCCACACCCGGGCCGCCAAGCGGGCAGTGAGGCTTGCTCAGAACGGGCCGCTGGACGGCCCGCAGCGGGACGAGAAAGCCCAGGTCGATTCCCAAATGGACCCGGCGGACGGCGGGCCCTCCAAGGCCCCCTCGCGGCCCGTGAAGACCCCGGGCGAGGACGGCCGCAAGAGCAATGGCGGGACCCCTCCGCGCCGGTCGTCCGGGGTCGTGAAGTACAGCGCCGGGGCCCGTCGGCAGATGGCAGTCACGGCCGCCGCGAGCGCGGCCAGCAAGACCCCCTCCACCCCGACCGTCTGACACCGAGTAGGAGACCCCCGACATGTCCCGCATCATCCGCACGTTCGCTGTGACCGGTGCCGCTGCCGCTGCCCTGCTCGGTACGGCCGGTACCGTCCACGCCGCCACGACCGAGGAGGCGACGGCGACCGTCGAGGCCGCGGTCGACCGCGCGGCCGGCGCCCCGGTCACCCTCCCGTCCGGGAAGACCCTCCACGTCCGGGGACTCGACACCGTCGCCTACCGGGCGGACGACGTCCACCACCAGACCCTGGCCTCGGTCGTCGCCGACACCCGGAGCGCTGGGGTGGGCGTCGTCCCGGCGGGTCTGCCCGCCAGCACGCCGCAGCAGGTCCAGACGCAGGCGGCGGGCGGCTCGATCTCCGTGGTCGCGATGCTCGGTATCGGCCTCGCCATCTTCACCTTCTTCATGATCAAGAAGGGGCGCATCAATGCCTGGCACGCCGCGGCCCTGGTCATGTTCGGTGTCGTCCTCGCCCCGACCACGTTCGGCCCGCTGCTCCAGTCCCTGGGCGTCAGCGCGGCGGGCGCCCTGGGCAACATCTGGTCCGGCTTCTAGACCCCACCCCTGGACGATCCCGGGGGCGGGGCCCCTGGGGGAGAGGAGACCCCCTCATGACGATCGAGATGCACGAGAGCGCGCGGGACGACGAGATCGTGGACGCGGAGATCATCGACGTGGAGGAGCCCGGCCGGGGCGAGCGGGCCCGCCAGTGGGCCGCCGACCGCCGTACGAGGACCAGCGCCGAGTTCGCCGAGCAGCGGGCCCGGGTGGCCCGCCGGCTCCAGATCTGGTTCACGACCGAGGACGTCACGGACGCCGCCCTCGCCGAGGCGGTGGAGCGCCGGCGCCGTCAGTCGCAGCAGGGCCGCGAGACGGAGATCCGCGCCCGGATCACGGGCCTGCGGCGGCAGATGAAGCACGCCGAGCCCGACCAGGTGGCGGGTCTCGCGACGCAGATCGCGACGGCGGAGACCCGGCTCGACATGGTGCGCGGGGCCGACGACGCCGACCGGATGAAGGTCGACGCGACCTCGATGTCGAGGGCGCGCTGGGCGCGGAAGGCGGGCCGTCTGGCCAGCGCGGTCGGCGTCGCGATCCTCGCGGTCAAGGGCATCACCCTGGAGCCGCTGACCGCGCTGGCGGCCCTGGGCGCCGCCGCTGCGGGCTGGTGGTACCTCGCCCGGCCGCTGACCGACGGCGAGGCGGCGGCCGTGCCTGCGCAGGCCGGGACCGTCGGGGCCCCGGGCAGTGCTCCGGTCGGGGCGCCCGGGGTGGTGCTGGTGGATCAGGCGACGGGGGAGACGGTGACGGTCCCGGGTCCGGTGGAGCCGTTCGTGCCGGACAGCCTGGCCGACCTGGGGCGCGTCAGCCTGATCAAGCGGGCCTCCGGCCGGGTCCAGGGCGAGGCGGACCTGGTCACGGCTCTCGTCAAGGCGGGGATCATCTCCGAGGGCCAGCGCGACGAGACCCACATCGCGGGTGTCATCGAGCCGTCCGGGCCGGGCTGGACCGCCACCGTGGAACTCCCGCGAGGGATGAAGGGGTCCGCGGCCGTGGCCCGGGTCGAGGAGTTCGCGTCCGCGCTGCGGCTGAAGAAGTCGCAGATCGAGATGCGTTCGGACACCTCGGAGGACGGCCACGAGGGCCGGTTCGTGCTGTGGGTGGCCAACGAGGCCAACCCGTATGGCTCCAAGGTCGTCTCCTCCCCGCTCCTCGGCGAGACGCGGTGGGACCTGTGGCAGGGCGGGGTCCCGCTGGGCACCGACCCGCGCGGCGGCAGGCACACCCTGGACCTGGTGTGGTCCTCCCTGCTGCTGGGCGGTCTGCCCGGGTTCGGCAAGTCCTACCTCGCCCGGCTCATCGCGGCCGGCGCCGTCCTCGATCCCTCCGTCACCATCCACATGGCGACCGGGAAGCCGGGCCCGGACTGGGCACCGCTCAAGCGCGTGGCCCGCAGCTACGTCGCGGGCAACACCTCAGAGAAGATTCTCGGCTTCCTCGACTTGCTCAACGACCTGATCGCCGACATGCGGGAGGTGGGCGAGCGCCTGGAGGAGCTGTCCGAGGAACACCCGGAGCAGTGCCCCGAGGGCAAGCTCACCACCGCACTCGCGGCGGAGTGGGGGCGGGGCCTCACGCTCCTGGTGGTGGACGAACTCCAGGAGTTCCTCGACGCCGCCGCCATGCTGAAGATCAAGACGGACGACGACCCCGAGTCGAAGGACCGTGGCCGCAACGGCAGGGACGTCCTGGTCGAGACCATGGCCCGGTTCGTGCGGGTCTCCCGCTACGCGGGCGGCATGGCCCTGTTCATCACCCAGCGCCCGGACGCCAGCAGCGTGCCCACCATGCTCCGGGAGGTGTGCGCCAAGCGCGCCAGCTTCCGGGTCAAGGGAGTCGCCAGCTCGAAGATGGTCCTGGGCGACGACGCGGTCGCGGCCGGCGCCGCGCCCCACATGCTGCTCGACAGCCAGAAGGGCGTCGTCGTCCTGGACCAGGGCGGCGAAGAGGGCCACATCACCTTCAAGAGCGACCTGATGACCGTCCCGGAGTTCCGCGAGATCTGCCTGCGGGGCCGCCAGCTGCGCGTCGAGGCCGGGACACTCGACGGGTTCGCCGCCGAGTACGGCAAGGCCGACGTGAAGGCCGCCGGGCACCGGGGCCTGCTGGACGACTGCCTGCACGCCATGGAGGTGGAGGGCGTAGACCGGGCCCGCACCCAGCGCCTGGTGGAGCTGCTCCAGTCCCACCCGGGCCCGTACAACGACCTGACGGCCGCCCAGCTCCAGCAGCAGCTCCGCGACGCGGGCGCCGGCACCACCCGCAAGCTGGGCCCGCTGGACGGCATGGCCAACCCCAACGGCTACACCCGCGAGCAGATCGCCGAAGCCCGCAAATAGGGCAAATCGCCTGGTCGTTCCCCCGGTCGGCCCACGGTCGGCGCCCGGAATGATCCGGTATGCCCCTCGGTCGGCGAGGGGGCCGGACCGGTCGGCCGACCACCCGGACCCGCCGCCCGACCATGGGCCAAACCGGTGTAAAACCGGCACTGACCAGGGGTCGACCACCCACCCGACCACCGTCAAACCATGACAAACCGCTTTCGGAGGAGACCGACATGAGCACGACCGACTGGTCCTGGACCCTGACCATCCACGTCGCGGGAGTGAGCGGCGAGCAGGTCCTCCCCGGTGGATGCCTGGCCCCGGCCAACGCCACCCCCGACACGATCCTCGCCAACATCCTGCCCCAGCTGGAGAAGGGCCCGCTCCGGGGCGTCCGCTACTCGATCGTCCGTTTCACCGCCACCCGCATCGCCTGATCACCGCCACCCGCCACCAACCAGCAGCAGGGAGAAACGACATGGCCACCCGCAGCGTCTGGCAGGTCTACGTCCGCGTCGAGAACAACGGCCAGTTCGCCGAGTACGACGGCCCGATCACGTACACCGGCGCGGGCGTCCCGCCCGTCTCGGAGATCATCGCGGCGGCCCTGCGGACCATCGTCGGCAGCCGTCCCGACATGGCCCACGGGAACATCACCGCCAGCCGCACCTCACGGATCAGCTGACCGACCTATCGGGGCGCCCGGCTCGCCTGGACAGCACCCGGGCGCCCCTCCCGACCACCGAACGGAGACCAACACCGTGACCACCTGGCAGCCCAAGGACAGCAAGCGGTTCGCCCGCCAGCTCGACCTCAACCGGCCGTACTACGTGGTGCTCGACATCGCCCAGAACCGGGCGCCGTACGAGGACGCCCAGCTCTACAGCACGTACACCTTCACCCGCCGCCTGCCCCTCACCAACACCCCGGTCACCAGCGCGACGGGCATCGACGCCGAGTCGCTGTGCCGCATGCACGGCCCGGTGTACGACCGGCCCCCGGCCGGGCTCCGCAACATCGCCGACCGCGCCCCGCAGGTCGACGGGCCCCTCCCCGCAGGCTACGAGGGCGTGCTCGACGCCGCCGAGATCGAGGGCCTTGAGAAGCAGGTCGCGGATGGCAGCGACCCCAAGAAGCGCCGCCGGATCTGGTGACGGCCCCCATGGACTTCATCCGCTACCGGGTCGAGGACTCCAACGGCGAGTTCATCGACGAGTTCACCACCAACAGCCCCGACTTCGCGGACGAGCGCATCGAGCGGCTCCGCACCTTCTACCCGCGCCTGGTCGTCACCGAGACCGACGACGAGGACTGACCGCCACATAAACCGGGGCGCCCCCCTCTCGCCTGGACAGCACCAGGGGGCGCCCCTCCCGACCCGCGCACCGCGCAGGAGGTACGTAGAGATGAGCACGATCACCACCCACCCGGCAACCCCGCCCGACGCCCCGGCCGTCGAGACGCCGGTCGACGTCGACGTCCTGGTCGCCGAGATCGAGCGGTACCTCGCCGAGACCGGCCGCACCACCGCCCACCCCCTGGTCACCAAGACCACCCAGGAGCTGGTGGCCGAGGCGCTCGGCACGCTGGGCTCGCCCGCCACCCCGGCCACCCCGGCCGGGGCGGCGGCGCCCGCTCCGGCCCTGTCCCCGCCCCCGGCCTGGCTGCGCCGCCTGCCCGCCTGGGTGCTCTCCGTGCCCCTGGTCAGCGCCCGGTGGGGCGCAGGCGCCCGCCACATCAGCCCCGCCGAACACCTGGAGCTGACCGCGCTGGTGATCGAGCGGTGGGGCTGGACCCAGGGCGATGACAGCGACGAGGACGGCGCGGTCTGCATCCGCGGCGCCCAGGCCGTGCTCCTGCGGCTCGGCTACGGCGACGCCGACACCCTCCACCGCGCCACCGACCACCTCCACCAGGTCCTCGCCCCCATCGGCGGCGGCAGCGCCGTCGCCTGGAACGACGCCCCCGGCCGCACCCGCCAGCAGGTCCTCTCCCTGCTCCGGACCGCCGCCGCCGAGGCCCGGCACGGACGGAGGGCCGCCTGATGGGCTGGAACATCTCCCCCGGCCAATTCCGCCGCTCCTACACCACGATGCACACCCTCGGTCAGCACCTCGCCCACGTCCTGCCCGCCGGTGACTGGCAGTCGATCGCCCACCTCTTCGGCACCGGCTCCGGCAACCCGTTCACGATCTCCCCGGCGCAGGCCGCCCGCGCCGCCCGGATCCTGAGGACCGGCGCCGACCACCGGCTGATGCCCCTGGACTGGGCCACCACCGCCCGCGAACTCGCCGCCACCGCCGAGCAGGCAGCCTCCACCGGCCGCCCGTGGGAATGGAGGTGACCGCCGCCGTGTTCGGGATGAGCCGCGCCGACCGGCGCCTGTGGGCCTCCGCCCGTACCACCGCCGACCTCGGCGACCTCATGGCCCGCTGGCTGGAGGGCGAGATCCACTCCCGCCCCGGCTACACACCACGCTCCGGCCCCGACGACGAGACCCTCCACCTGGTCCCCGTCCTCGCCCGCCTGTGCCGCGCCGGATACATCACCACCAACTCCCAGCCCGGCATCTGCGAGACCGGCGCCGACGGCGCCCGGTACGAGCAGCGCGCGTGGGTCGACATCGTCGTCACCGACCCGGCCCGGCTGCGCCGGCTCGTCTACGCCGCCACCACCGCCGGGATGATCGTCCGCGGCAACGGCCCCCGCAGCCGCGACCAGGCCCCCGTCGTCGTCACCACCCGCAACGGTCGGCCCGTCACCATGGTCGGCGCGCGGATCCACCCCCGGGACATGCCCGCCCAGTGGCCCGGCCTGGACCCCCGCCTCTACGACCAGATCACCCAGGGCACGTACGTCTCCGTCACCGCCCCCCGGTACGGCACCGACGGCGACCGGCTCTGGACCGTGCTGGGGAGGCTGGCATGACCCGCGTCTACGAGCACTTCAGCAGCGAAGAGCTGAAGGAGCGGATCGCCCGCTACACCGCCGCCACCCGGCTCGCGCGGCAGTCCGGCCTCCCTGACCTCGTCAGGGTCGGCCACGAGGAGATCGACGACATGCTCGCCGTGCTGGAGAGCCGCGGCCACCTCAACGGCTGACCTCGCAAAAAGGCCGGGTGCGTCAACACCCGGCCCGTCCGAGACGCATCACCGCCTCGAACCACACCGCGGAGGAGACCCGCAATGCACCAGCAGCGTATCGCTCAGCTCGCCCCCCTCGGGTGCGACTGGTGCGGCCAGAAGCACGACCCGATCCGCCCGCAGGACGACGACGCGTGACCGCCGCCGCCCGCCAGGCCGCCGCCGACGCCGCCCGCCGCGCCGCCGCCGCCCGCCAGGCGGCACAGGAAGCAGCCCGGCGCCTCGCCGAGACCACCAAGAAGGCCGGAGCCAGGCGCCGATGATCCAGCAGATGCCCACCCGGATGCTCACCGACGGGGTCATCAGCCCCACCGAGTACCGGAAATGGGCCCACGCCCGCACCCGCTTCGAGACCCGGCCCAAGGACGCCGCGCTCCTGGCGCAGCTCCTGGAGTCGATCCCCGTCGACGGGCTCCGCGAGCCCATCACCATCGGCGTGGACGACCGCTACCACGACGTCTACGTGACCGACGGCCACCACCGCGCCATCGCCGTCACCATTCTCGACCTCCCCGAATTCCCGTTCCGCTGGCACTGGATCACGAGCTGGGGGGCCGTCCGCATGGAGACCCGCCCTTTCCCGTACCACCTGCTCGACGACTGACCGTCGGCAGGCCCTGCCCGCACCTGACCCACCACCAGAAAGGGGACGCCAGTGACCATCGGGCGCCACACCGACCGCACAGGCCGCTCCACCGGCGAGCGCATCGCCGCCATCCAACGGAACGGCGTCACGGACGCCGACCGGGCCGCCGCCACCCGGCTCCTGGACGTGCTCCTGGACGCCGCCGCCAACCACGACGTGACCCTCGACGAACTGGACCGGGTCACCGATCTGCCGGGCGCCTGCCTGGACGTGATCCGCACCAAGTCCGGTCGATGACCACTAAGGCCCGGATTGCCAGGGACCAGATCACCAGGTTCTGGTCCCTGGAGCCCGGACTCGCTGGACACTCACGAGGTCTGACCAGCACAAAAGCCACGTCGGTTCAGGCCGAATCACGGGCAATCTAGCTAGATAACCCGAACAGGAGCCCCCATGACCATCCGCATCATCTCCTTCGGCTACGGCCACGGAGCCACCCCCACGGCTGACCTGGTGTTCGACCTGCGGGCGCTGCTCCGCAACCCGTTCCACAACCCTGAGCTGAAGCACCGCACCGGGCTCGACCAGGAGGTCTACGACCACGTGCTGGCCACTGCGGGCGCCGAGCGGCTGGCGGTCAACGCGGTCGCCACCGCGCTCGCCCTGGCCGCCGACACCGGCGCGGACGTCACGATCGCCTGGGGATGCACCGGCGGCCGGCACCGCAGTGTGGGACTGGCCCGCGCTTCGTACGAGCTGCTGCGCGCGGCCGGTGCCGAGGCCACCATCGAGCACCGCGACGTCGACCGGGATCTCCTGCCCGCCGGACTCCACAACCGAGCCCGCCACACCGAGCCCTGGGACTCGGACGACATGCTCCTGGTCGACCTGGACGGCGACCGGGGAGGACCGCTCCCGGACGACATCGCCTGATCGCCCCACACTGTCCGATCCGCACGCCAAGATGATCCGGGGCCGCCGCTACTGGCGGCCCCGCCCCAGAGAGAGACCCGAACATGAGCGACTGGACACCCACGACTCTCGTCTCCGTGAACGAGGACGGTGACCTCGACCGTGCCAGCAACGGCTACAGCAGGTACGGCGCCTACATCACCGACCGCCCGGCGAAGTTCCACGAGCACGGGGAGCCCGGCACCCCGCTCGACGCCGCCGAGTTCGCCGCGGCGGCCTGGGAGGTCGCCACGCCCCCGATCCTTCTCGACTACGTCAACGTCCGTCCCGGCCTGGAGGCGGTCACCACCACCTTCACCGAGGACGGTGAACTGCTCCTGAAGGTCTCGGTCCCGCTGCGGCACGATGCCCTCCACGCGGACCGGCGCCCGCGCCGCCCGTGGCAGGACTGGACGTCTGAGTACGACTACGCGGGTCGTGACGACACGTACCGGCACGCCTACGAGCCCGACATCAAGGATGGCCGTCCCGCTCTCCTCACCGTCTCGCACATCCTGATCCCCACCACCGGCTGGGACCTGCCCGCCCCCCAGCACACCGCGGGCCGCGCCCTGGTCGAGGAAGCCAAGCAGGTCGTGCACGAGATCGCCCGCCAGGTCAACCTGGCCGCCGGACCGATGGTCGCGCAGCTCCTCGGCGACCGGTGACCGAGGTGACCGACACGAATCGGATCGACGCCGCGTGGCTGGTCCGCAAGTACCTCGCCGACAGGACCGCAGAGGCTCGCACCGCGCTGGCCCAGGCGGAGAAGGAAGAGGCAGCCTTCGCCGAGCGGGGGGAGCTGCCAGCCAGATGGAGTCCCACGGCGCCGCCCGTAGGACACTCGAACCACCACAGCGAAGGGAGAACGCAGTGAGCGCCCAACCCGACCACCTGGCAGACAGCCGGGTCCCCGCCATCCCGCACACCATCAACGCGATCGGCGACGCACTGAGCGGTGAGCAGCGCGCCCGCTTCTACGGCGAGGTCCTGGCCGCCGAGGAGGACGACGTCGCCGGCGTCATGCGCCGCTGGTGGAAGGCCGCCATGCTCGACCGGGCCCCGCGCACGGTGACCGGCCGCTCCGCCGACGGCCGCCGCCTGATCGCGGTCGAGGACCTCCTGGAGAAGGTGGAAGGGTCCGCCGGATGACCGACCAGCCACACCCCGGCAGGCCCGGCTGGACCGTATGGACCGAGGAAATTCCGGGGAGTGTCATGCTCGACATGCCTCTGGATCTCTCCAAAAAAGTCCTCAACTTCCTTTTAGCCCTGGGAATTGAGGCAGGCGCCGCCGTCGACGCGGGCCGCGAACCGCCCGGTGATCCGATGGACGATCTCGGAGTCCGGTATTCGCTTGAGGTCGCGGGAGAACCGGTAATCATCGAATACGCGGTAATCCGTGAAGAACGGCAGATCAGAATCCCGGTCCTGGTCTGGTTCTACTGACCGGAAGAAGAAGAGACCCCCGGCAAAGATAGTGCCGGGGGTCTCTTCGCGTCCCAGCGTAGATGCCGACCGGGCAGCATGAACCGCCCCACTCGCACACCGCCAGCATTCCCGCCAGCGGAAATGCTGCCTGCAATGCGGACGGCCGGTGCAAAGTCCCGGGTCCCTCAGGCGGGACTCGGCGGAAGTTCTCACCTCACCCGACGGGACCGACATCAGCTCGACAGACCCCGGGGCACCGAACCCCCCACCCTGAGTGGCATCGTTCTGTCGACGGTCGGCTGCTGGTCCGCCCATTGCCGGGCGGGCGATCCTGCCAGCCTCTCCCCTTCATGATCAAAAACAAGGAGAGGACAAAGGGGGTTCCCCTTGCGGGGAACCCCGGCAGGCCGGGAGGGCACAAGCACACAAGCGTGCTGGGCGGGCACGGGTGGGAAGGAGCAGGCCATGGCCTGGGTCACGAAGATCACCGTCGACGAGCAGGTCGAGTACCGGCTCAAGCAACAGGCCGGGTGCGCCGTGGTCGAGGCCGACGGCGAGAAGACCGTCGTCCTCGGCGAGGACGGCGAGGACCAGGCCGTCGGCTACCGGCTCCGCCCTGAGGCCGGATCCGCTCTGATCTGGATGGGCAGCGGTCTCAAGGACGTCGGCCTGGTGGAGGGCGCCGAACTGGACGACGAGGGCAAGGAAGCCGCCCGCCGCCTCATGAACGGATGCCACCCGGAAACGGGCGCCCGCCTCATCAAATCCCGTACGTCCGTCCGCGCCCACTCATTGGCTCAGCTCACCACCGCCCGGCTCGTCGAGGCCATCGAAAAGGCTGCCGAGGAAAAGGGGGTTGAGCCGGGCGAACTGTTCACAGGAAAACCGAAGCAGCAGGCCGTATTCGAGACCCAGAAGCGGAATGTCCACCGGTTCGGCGAAATGCACCGAATGCAGGTCACCACCCTTCACAAACTCGCGCGGGCCGCCGGTATTTCCCTGGACGACGTCTACGGGGAAACCGAACTCGCCATGGCCTGGGAGCACAAGGACCGCCGTGTCGACGACCGGGTGCGCGGCTGGGACATCGTCCTCGACCTCCCCAAGAGCGACAGCGTCGTCCAGGCGCTCATGGGCGAGATCCCCGCCGAGGATCTGCGCCAGCTCGTGCACCAGGCCAAGACGGACACCTTCCGGCAGATCGAGCGATGGGTGGGGTACGCGGTCGGCAGCGAGGACGGGACCCCGGTCCGGCTCGCCACCGGGGGACTGCTCGCGTGGTCGGTCGAGCACCAGAGCGCCCGCCCCGTCCGGGCCGGGGAACCCGGTGACCCGCACCTGCACCTGCACGTCACCGTCGCCAACCTGGCGCTGTGCGAGGACGGCGAGTGGCGGGCCATCGCCAACAGCGGGCAGGACCTGCACCGCCACGCCTCGGCTGCCGACGCGTACTTCAAGGCCCGCGTCCGCGCGCTCACCTTCCAGCACTACGGGATCCGGCGCGAGCGCAACGAGCGGACCGGCGCGTGGGAAGTCGTCGGCGTCCCCGAGCAGCTGCGCGACCACTTCTCGCGCCGGGCAGCGCTGGTGGACGAGAAGGCCGGCGCCGACGCCAGCCGCCAGGAGAAGCAGGCGGTGAGCATGGCGACCAAGCGCGACAAGCTCGATGCCGACGCCACCACGATGCGGGGGAGCTGGAGGCAGCGCGCCGAGCAGGTCGTCGACGACGTCGACGCCATGATTGCGGCTGCGGCTCCGGGACCGCCCGGCCCGGACGGCGGTGACGGTGTCGGCGGCCCCGGAGGCGGCCCGCGCATCCCGCCGCCCGCCGACCTCGCCGCGGTCGTCTTCGACCCCGAGGCCGGGCTGACCGCGCACGAGAAGACCTTCAGCCGGGCGCAGGCTCTGGCCGCTGTCGTCAATGCCCTGGAGTTCGGCATCGACGCCGACCCGGACCGCCTGGAGCAGCTCGTCGACGAGGTCCTCGCCATCGAGGGCTACGCGGTGCGGGTGCCCACCCTCGGCTCGACCGTCATGTCGTCGGTCGCGCGGTTCACCACGCAGGACGTGCTGGACTGCGAGGCCGCCGTACGCCGGCACGCCCTGGACCGGTACGAGAGCGGCTCGGTACAGCTGACCGGGGACCAGGCCGCCGCCGCCATCGGCGTCTTCGAGGTCGCGGCCGGGTTCGAGCTGTCCGCCGAGCAGCGCGCGGCCGTGACCCGGGTCCTGGTCGCCGGGCACGGCATCGACGCCCTCATCGGTGTCGCCGGCGCGGGCAAGAGCACGCTGATGGAGGCGTGCCGGATCGGCTGGGACGCCACCGGCACCACGTACGCGGGCGCCACCCTCACGGCGGTCGCAGCCAAGGGCCTCGCCGACGCCTCGGGCATCCCGTCCCGCACGGTCGCTGCCTGGCTCAAGGAGATCCGCGACGGTCGCGGCCTGCGGGGCGTCGACGTCCTCGTGGTCGACGAGGCGACGATGGTCGACGACCGGTCCGCCGCCGCGCTGATGGCGGAGGCCGCCCGCACCGGCACGAAGGTCGTCGGGATCGGCGACCACCTCCAGCTCCAGGCCGTGGGTGTCGGCGGCTGGCACCGCGAGGTCCACCGGATCGTGCGCGGACTGACGCTCACCGAGAACCGCCGCCAGGAGGACGCCGCCGAACGGCACGCGCTGGAGGTCTGGCGCACCGGGGACCACCGGCACGCGCTGGACCTCCTCGCCGCCGGCGGACGCGTTCACGCCGCGGCCACCGCAGACGAGGCCCGCTCCCAGATCCTCACCGCCTGGGACGAGCTGCGCGACTCGAAGTGGCCCGGCACCCACGACCTCATCCAGCACCTGGTGGTGCTCGCCGCCCGCAACAGCGACGTCGACGCCCTCAACCTCGGTGCCCAGCAGATCCGGCGCGCGGCCGGCGAACTCGGCGCCGAGCACACCTACGCGATGCCCGGCGGCGACTCGGTCACCCTCGCCGTCGGCGACGCCGTACGCATCCGCGTCAACGACTACCGGTCCAGGCGGGGCGACGGCCCCGACATGCTCAACGGGTACCGCGCCGTCGTCACGGCGATGGACGACGCCCACCGGGTCGAGGTCACCTGGAGGGTCAAGGACGTCCGCGCCGAGGACGGCGTCCGGTACGAGTCGGGGTGGATGACAGCCGATCAGATCGCGTCCGGGGCGCTGTCGCTCGGCTACGCCATGACGATCGCCGCAAGCCAGGGACTGACCTGCGACACCGCGCTGATGTACGGGCACGGCGCCAACGCCTTCGCCTGCTACCCGGGCATCACCCGGGCCCGCAAGGAGAACCACCTCTGGCTCCCCCTGGACGTGGTCGAGAGCGAGCAGACCCAAGCCCGCCTCGGGGCCGCGCGCTCCGACCGCGAGCAACTTGAGCGCGCCATCGCCGCCTTCGCCGAGTTCCTGGGACAGTCCCGGCCCGACTCGATGGTCTCGGACCTGCTGCACGAGCCGCCGGAGCCTGCGGCCCTCCCGCCCCAGCGCGACCGCGACGCCGAGACAGCCCGAGCCGACAGCGACCCCGGCCGCCAACGAGAATCCGACGTCGAGCCCCGGCTGACCGACGAACAACTGGCCAGGCTCCAGCGGCTCAAGGAGGAACGCATCCCGCCCTGGAACCAGCGGCCGTACGGTGACCTCACCGACCGCGCGCTGCGCTCCGCCATCACCAGCAACGACAAACTCGCCGCCGGCTGCGACGACCTCGCCCGCCAGGACGAGACCGCGGCCCGCGCCCTCGCCGAGGAGCTGGAGCGCAACGCGGCCGACGGCCGTACCCGCGGGCAGGCGTACGCCGCCGAGGCCGGTGACCTCCTGGACCAGGCGGACGACCTGGTGGCGACCGCGCACCGGGAGACGAACACCGCCGCCTCCATGAAGCGGGCCGCCGAGGAACGCACCGAGTGGCTGTCCGAACTCGCCCGCGCGGACGACAAGAACTGGCTGACCCTGCGGCTCGCCGGTACCTCCCGCAAGGAGCAGCAGGCTCTGTCCGAGCAGTACACGGCTGAGCACGCCGCCGCCCGCACCGAGCGGATCCGCGCCGAGAACGCCGCCCGCAACGCCGTACGCGACGCGTGGACCCTGATCCGCGCCAGCCGGTTCGCCGGCAGCCTCGGAGTCGGGCAGTACCAGCCGCCGCCCGACGACCTCGCATCGGCCGCCGACCGGTTCACCGAGATGCGGGCCGCCGCCGAACGGGCCGGGCACACCATTGACGTCCGCGACCAGCAGAAGGTGGCACGCCTCACGGGCAACGCAGCAGGCCAGCGGGGGGAGGCGGAGCGAGCCCGCACCCGATCGGCACAGGCGCGCGCCGAGAAGGAATTGCGTGTCACGATCTCCAGGAAGCACCCGCAGCTGCACGACCTGGAGAGCGCGGGCCGAAAGACCCTCCAGCAGCAGCACGAGGCCAGGGAAGCCCAACGCGCGGCCATCCGCGCCCGCAACGAGGCGTCCACGTACATGCCGCCCTCTCCTGGGCAGTCACGCGGACAGAGCAGGTAGCCGGGGGCCCGCGGCCCCTTGGCCAATGCCGGTGGCCGCTGGTGGCCTTCGCCGGCCCCCAGGCCCCCGCTGCGGGCAGCATCCCCCAGCGCGATCAGGCATCGTCGTGGCGACGGCCGTTCGCGCCGGGGGACACCGCCCCTCGGTGACCGAGGCCGGGCGCGGGCGATGGCTGCTAGACGGACCGACCGCGCCAGACACCGCCACAGGGAAGTAGTCGGCGCACCGACCACCCGTCGGCGTACCCCTTGTCTTCCAGGTCAGAGCGCGTCTCCAAGGCCCCCGTGGGCCAACCCCGATGCGACCAGAGGCGAGAGCAGAGGTACGACCAGAGACGCGACCTGGTGGCGGCCTACCCCCACGCGCGTGGAAGGCTGCCGCTGTGTCAACGACGAGACGGGCCCTGGGTGCGGGGCAGGACATCCCGGAGCCGGTGCGTGACCCGAGGGCGCGTACGGCCGCTGAGAGGGCCGCAGACGGCGCGTGGGTGGCGGAGCAGCAGGAGGTGCGGCGGGTGCCGCCCGGGGGCCGCAGGCGGCTCGGGACGGGCGGCGGCGCAGACCACCAGGAGCAGCCCGTCGTCGAGCGGGAGGACGAGTAACCGGATGCGGCGCCCGCCCGTCGACAACCCC
The DNA here is from genome assembly GCF_042749375.1 of Streptomyces sp. NPDC059477. Lineage (NCBI taxonomy): Bacteria > Bacillati > Actinomycetota > Actinomycetes > Kitasatosporales > Streptomycetaceae > Streptomyces > Streptomyces sp. NPDC059477. Next base: position 28,058 of record NZ_JBHYUG010000109.1, read on the forward strand.
GTGCACCGCTGGGCCGTGGAGCCGCGTCCCCTTCCTCACGCTGCACAAGCTCGCCCTCGTGCTGCATGAGGCCGGTCTCCTTGCAATGTCACCTAATGCAATTAAACGGCTACTCTATGCAACGGGTGACCGTTGCCAGTCGGTCGCCAAGGCGACGACGAAACGAGCGCCCAACCGACGTCTTTGTAGCCCCTGAGCTGCAGCTTTGTACGTAATTGCGACCGGCCTTTCTCGCCGCGAAATCCCGTGCGGGACTCTGGCATCCCAGTGGCCTTATCCGCGTGGATTACGGAAGTTCCAGAAAAGCCTTCCCGTGATCCCTGCTTGGCGCCCGTCGAGCCCTTCACGGGGTGGTATCTTCGACGCAATACCTCTTCGGCTGCCCGGGTGGCACCCAGCTGGTTCCATCCGGCAAGAGGAGGTACAGGTGGACAACACCGGCACGAAGTTCCCCGAGGGAGGCACTCAACCCCCCGAGGGAGGCAAAGGGTCGGTGTGGGCGAAGAGGCTTCGCTGGACCGTAGACGCGGCCCAGCTCGTGGGCTCGATCTTCCAGGTCATCTACTACGGCCTGGAGATCTGGTGACCTGCGACCAAGAAGCAGATGGGCCCTACCCTCTCGCGAAGGGTGGGCCCATCTAGTCCTCACCGTCAGAGCCCCGCGTACTTGCTACCAGGCGAGCGCGGGGCTCTCTCATGTGGACTGTAGTGAGACGACATCAAGTCGTCTGGCGCCAACCGTACCACGGCTAGCAAATATTTTTCCCCTAGCAGTGGATTTCAGATTTGGTGAAATCGAACTGGATTGTTGGCGCATTTCAAATCAGTTGAATTTCACCGACTCTCAATCATTTTCGTCGAAGTCAATTGGCCTACGGGGTCAAACGCTACTTGCCGGGCCGACTCTTAAAACTTGCACTGTCATCGCATCGTCAGCGATGGAAGAGGCCAGGACCGCACAACAGAGCATTACCCCGCATCGCCACATCCCAGCCAACCTGGATCAGCATCCGGATGCGGATCCGGAGGCATCTACCGGATCCGCACCTGTCCGCGACGGGCGTCATGACTCGGGGGAGGTAGCCCCGCGCGGGCCCCAAG
>NZ_JBHYUG010000110.1:0-22660 GCF_042749375.1 Streptomyces sp. NPDC059477
CACCCGCGAGCGCCCGTGGTGGCGGGGGCTCGGATTCTCTAACACCCCCCCTCTCCCCCCGGGGGGGGGGGCCTCCCCCCCCCCCGCCCCCCCCCCGCGTGCGGGGGTGGTCCGTCGGCCAACGCCATCGGCACTGGAATGTCGAGGTCGGCCCCGCGCGTGCGGGGGTGGTCCTGTCTATTTAGGGACTTCGGTGAACATGTGCCGGTCGGCCCCGCGCGTGCGGGGGTGGTCCTGGATGGTGAGCTGGCCAAGGCGGAGCTGATCCGTCGGCCCCGCAAGAGCGGGGGTCCCGCCGATGAAAGGCACAACCTGAACCACCACGCCCCCTGCCACGGTCACCACGGCCGGGGCAGGGGGCGTTTCGGCATGTCCGGGGGTGTAGCAAACGCGGTAAGAAAATGACCGGGGTTCCTACACCTGGGCGCTGACCTGTGGAAAGCGTAGAGCTCGGCTAAATGACACGCCCGTTTCTAGGCCCAGGGTCCACGGGGTCAGCGGACGTTCAGTGCACGTCGCGCCGTATTGATCACGTTCTGTGCGTCCGCCCCGTACACCGCCGACTCTCGCAGGGTGTCCCACACCTTGCGGTACGAGACCACGGTCTCGGCGTCGTCGAGCCACAGCTCGGCGTGCCAGTCCTCGGTGATGACGAGACGGTGGTCGAGGATCCAGAACCCGTTGGCGGTGGGGATCTTCAGAGATGCGCTCATGGGGATGACGCCGAGTTCGATGGTGTCCATACCGACGTGCCCCGCGAGCCTGTCCAGCTGCGCGGCGAGCGTGGACGGCGGGCAGACGAGGGCGCGCAACGCGGGCTCCCACACCAGCGCGTGGAACCGCCGCCCGCCCTGGTACAGCCATGACTGCCGCTCCAGCCTGGAGCGGACGGCAGCCTCCGTGTCGCGTGCCGTGCCGTAGAGATCGGCGTACCGCAGGAAGATGTGCCGGGCGTAGTCGGCGGTCTGGAGCATGCCCGGGATCACGGACTCCTCCCACGCATGGATGGTCCGGGCCTGGTCGACGGCTACGTTCCAGGTGTCCTGTACCGGCCGGTGGCCTGAGGCCAGTTGTCGGCGCCACGATCGGATGTGCGACTCGAACCCCTGGAGCCGGGCGTCCAGTTCGCTGTACACGTCCTGGTGCCCGACAGCCTCGGCCCAGGCGCGGAGGTCCTGCTGGGTCGCGGTCTGCCGCCCGCCCTCCAGTTTGTACACCTTGGAGTGCGGCCAGCCGAGCCGCTGGGCAAGCTGAGTGCCGGTGAGGCGGCCCCCGCGAGCAGACAGCCGCAACTCCCTCAGACGGTGACCGAGGGCTTCTCGTGCCTGCTGGTAGTCGGTACTCACCGGCGGAGATCTACTCCTTCGCGGCGAGCTGCGTCGCAAACTGGTCGTAGGGCACCGACGCGTGTACGGCGGCGTTGCGGACCTGGCAGTACCGCAGGACTTCGACGGGCTCCGTGATGATCTCCACATCGTGGAAGCGGTCCTGCTCGTCGAAGCGGAGGACGGCGACACTCCGCGAGTCGAAGAGCCAGAAATCCTCTTCGGGCAGGTGCGCCAGGTCCGCGTCCTCGCGCCAGACATTGCGGGCGTCCTCGCCGGTGGCCGCATTGCAACGGGCATAGCTGAGGAGGAAGCGCTGGCCCTCGGTCGGCGAGGCGTCGACAACCCGCACCCGCCCCACGTACTTCCCGGCCGTGGTCTGCCGCAGGATGTTCTGGCACCAGTCGCTGTCGAGGTCCATAGGTGCTTCGCCGCTCGCGAGGAACTCGGCGTATCCAGCGTCCTCCCGGTCCGAGGCGTAGCCCTGCCGGGTCTCCAGGTGCCATGCCGAGTGCTCGAACGTCTCGAAGAGCCGACCGAACTCGTCAAGGCCGATCAGCTTGGGCACTCGCTTCATCTCCTTCGGGCCGTGATTGACGAGGAGTTCGCGCGGCACGGCCACGGCTACGTCGCCCGGCCCTAGGTGTTGGAGCTGGGCAATGTCGTGCGGGGCGGTGACCGACTGCCCCTGCACGATGATCTCACCGCTGTCGAGATCCTCGTGGACTGCCGGGCAACCGCCGTTCTTGCTGTCGGTGCCGTTGAACCGGATCCGCCGCATGTCGTCCCCCTCTGTGTCGGGTCGTTCACTCAGCATCGCGAGACCCGATGGTCCAGCACCACCTCAACAGGCCCCCTTTGTGAGACCAGACGAGAACAATCGCGCAGCCTTCGAGAAGATTTGAGAACAGCGCCTCGCAGGTGTCAACGCCCCGTCCATACGGTTCTGTTCATGGCCAATCACCAGGCGCCGCACGACACCGACCCCTTCACCGCCGTGGAGTCCCTCCGGGCCGCACTCGATCAGGTCGGCATAGTGCTGCCGTCTCTCGCTGTCACCCGCTGCGCGCCGAGCATCCCGCTGATGAGAGATGGGCGGCGGTCCCTATGAGGCGGTACCCCGCGCCACCCGTGGTCCTCGGTCTGCCCCTGCCGCCCCCGGAGCCTCCCCCCGACTGCCAGCACTGCGCCCGGATGATGCGCGAGCGCGCGCAGGCGACCGCCGAGCGGGACGGCTCCCGGGTGTCGGATCTCAACGTCCTCATCGCCCGGCACCACCTGCCGGCCGCCAGTCTCCGGACCGCGCCGTGACCGGCGCCGGGTGGGAGTGGCACGACAGCGGCAGCGGCCCGGCCACATGCAGACCATGGCGAGCAACATCGAGTTCACCGCCAAACAGACCGCCTACCGCGCCTACATCGACCACTGCGGGAGCTGCCCGGTCTGCGCTGCGGACAGCGAGACCTGCACCACCGCGCAGGATCTGTGGGAGATGTACGCGGCTCGGGCGGAGACCGGCCAGTGACCGCCGCCCGCCCCTCAGTCGGTGAGCGGCGGGCGGTATCCCCTGCGGTCCCGGGCCGGTGCCCCCATACCCGGCCGGGACCGCTCAGCGCACGAGCCCAACCCAACCCAACCGCCGGAATCTGACAGACCCGACGCCCGAAGCCCTCACCACACAGACAGCGGAGCCCTCGCAGCCCGGCGCTGGCGTCGGCCAGCCGAACGAGGACCGCAGCCCCGAACTCCCGTACCCCCGGCGCACAACCCCCGCGGTACGGGACAGCCCCGCCGGCATCCAGCGGCGGGGAGGCAGACGCCAACGCATCCGACGGAATCGGAGGGCACCATGGCAACACCAACCACCGACACCGATCGCTCGCGCGAGACCTACCAGGCCACCCGCGATCCGCGAACCTACGTCAGGCCGGACGTGTGGGACCGCGAGATCACCCTGCTCATGCGCGACCACCCGTTCGACGAGGTGATGGCGGAACGCCTGTTCTCCGCCGCCGTCGCCTACCTCATCACCGCCATGGAGAAGTGGGGCCAGCAGCGGGAGATGTGCTGCGGCCGGATCGTGGACATCGCCGTCCACGTGTTCATCCTCGACACCCGGAACTACCGCGAGTTCTGCGCCGAGCACTTCGGCGGAAGGTTCCTGGAGCACATCCCGGAGATCACCTTCAAGCACGACGGCTCCGTGGAGCGCACCGCGCACCTCATCGCCGACAACGGCTTCCCCGTGGACTGGAAACTGTGGGAGGCCGACTTCGCCAAGTGCGGGCCGTGCAGCCCGGGCTCCAACTGCCACTGATCCGGTAGCCCCGTAGGGGCCGCACCCGCCCGGGACCGCCAGACGGCGACCCCGGGCGGTGTGCTGTTTACGCTCATATGCGAAGTATCTGGGTTTCCCGTTCGCCACTGGAGGCAGGCGAGTAGTTTGACGCCCCTGGAACCCACCGCCTCCGGAGGATCGATGTCCAGCGCCGCCCCCACGACCGCAGCCGAGTACTGGGACAAGTACAAGCCCCACCGCGGGCAGGGCCCCCAGCCCAGACCTGCGGCCATCCGCTTCGACTGGACCGGAACCCCCGGCCACGGACCCGGTGCGGAACTCCTCGGCAGCCCGGCGACAGCACTCGACCTCGGCCCGGCGGAAGGCGAGAACGCGGCCTTCCTCGCCCGCACCGGCGTCGCCGTGACCGCCGTGGACTTCTCCCCGGCGCAGGTGGCCAGGGCCCGCGCGTTCTGGGCCGGCGTCGAAGGGCTGGAGTTCGTGCACGCCGACGCCTGCGCCTTCCTCGACGAGGACCCACGACTGTGGGACACCGTCTACTCGACGTGGGGGGCCGTCTGGTTCACCGACCCTGAGGACCTCCTCCCGCTCGTCGCGCAGCGGCTCGCCCCCGGCGGTGTCTTCGCGTTCTCCCACCGGGAACCGGTAGCCGGCCAGTACGGGGCACAGCCGATGGGCGGCAAGTGGCTCGAAGACCGCGAGACGGAGCTGACGGTGTACCGCTGGCAGTACACCGCCGAGCAGTGGTCGGACATCCTCAAGCGGCACGGATTCACCACCGCCCACACGCGGGTACTCCCCAGCCCCGACCCCGGCGCCCTGGGCACATTGCTCGTGCAGGCGTGGACAGCCTGACCGTCCACGACACCGGCCCCGGTCAGCATCAACCGCCGACCGGGCCGCTCCGTGTCTTGATCATCTTCCCTTCGGGCCAGCAGCGGGCCAGCAATCGACCCCAGCGCCCCCCGAAAACGCCGACGACCCCAGCTCAGATGTCCTCTGACCTGGAGTCGTGTCGTAGGCCCTGTGGGACTCGAACCCACAACCAATGGATTAAAAGTCCTGGTCAAGGCGTGCCGGGTGGTACCGCACGGTACTCCCGCGTCCGGAACCACCAGTTCAAAGCACATCCGCGTCACGGAGCGATCTGCCTGGTGGCGAGCTATGCCACTGCATCCGCTCACGCAGAGAGGACTACTGACCAGTGGGTTCGGTAGCCGCCGGGGCGCACAGCTACCCCTCACACAAGCCGACAGACGACCGCCTCGGCCCTCGATCGGTCAGAAGTGCCGCTGGACCCAGATAACGAGGATGCTGACGGCGCCAGTTCCGACTCCGTGACACGCCCCCCGGAGCATCAGGTCGACAGCGGTCCGACGGCGGCTGATGGCCCAGTCGGAAACTCGCCTGACAAGCCTGGTGGTGGCTTGTAAGCAGAATCGCGGAAAGCAGCTGCGCTGCATGGTCGTCCTCCAAACGATCGCGGCCACTCCTCTTAAAGGGCCTTGTGATAGAGAACGCCCAAGACATCGCTGAGATACGGAAGGCCGTCCGCAGCCAGAATCGCGAACGGCCTTCACGTCATGCAGTGCCCCCGCGCGGCGGGGCCAGAACCCGTGCCAGATGGCACACCCGATCACCAGGCCAGGGCAATCCCCGCCGAATGCAGGGCACAAGAACCTGCTGGACACCGATGAATTCTCACGGAAGACTACGTCGGACATCAGGCCACTGGCGACTTCGCGCCCGCGAACCTAGCACCCCTCCCGGGACTGCCTGACTGTCGCCGGATCCACCGGCCTTCCCTCACGGCACGCCAAGAAGATCATCACAACTCCTGGCCAACTCAACACCGTTCCCGCCCATGCCGCCCTCTCAACTCGGTTCAGTAGGGTGACCGGGAGTCCAGAGTCAGCACCGACAGCGGGCGGGTGATCGACCATCATATTCATCCTGATCGACATTTCAGACCGGATCCCACTGAATGAAAACAGGGCCTCCCGCTGAAAGAAGTGCAGGTCAAGAAGTGTCGGCCCCGCGCAGGCGGGGGTGTTCCGACGACCTTCACCAGCTCCGCATCCGTCGTGGCGTCGGCCCCGCGCAGGCGGGGGTGTTCCCTCTGAATCCGTCCATCGAGGAGTTCCTCGCTGGTCGGCCCCGCGCAGGCGGGGGTGTTCCAGCAGGGCCAGGGCGGTGACGGCGGCTCAGGGGGTCGGCCCCGCGCAGGCGGGGGTGTTCCCGCGCCAGCCTCTACAGCCAGACCCCCACCCTCGTCGGCCCCGCGCAGGCGGGGGTGTTCCTGACCATGCTTTGCGGATGGTGTCGATCAGCGGGTCGGCCCCGCGCAGGCGGGGGTGTTCCGGCACAGGGCCTAGCCGCCCGGGCACGTGCCGCGTCGGCCCCGCGCAGGCGGGGGTGTTCCGTGGACAGGGTCTGCTGGAGACGGTCCTGCGGCGTCGGCCCCGCGCAGGCGGGGGTGTTCCGGGAGCGCCCCGCCCCGCCGGGAAGGCGCCGACGTCGGCCCCGCGCAGGCGGGGGTGTTCCCCCCTGCATCGAGGGACCGTGGGCTGTGGCAGAGTCGGCCCCGCGCAGGCGGGGGTGTTCCATGAGGGCGCGGCCCACCCGGCAGTTCTACTTCGTCGGCCCCGCGCCCGCAGAGGTCGTTCCCCAATCGCGCCCGCTGCCGCGCGGACCCGTGCGGGTCGGCTCCGGCGCCGAGTTCATCAGGCCAGGGCCATCCCCGCAGTACGGGACGCCCAAGGACCTGCTGAGCGCAGGCGGAGTCGCACCGAATGGCCACGCCCGGCATCCAGCCGTCGGCGATTGCCTTCCTCCGCCACCCGAACACCTCGCCGATCAGCGTCGATTGCGCGCCGACAAGATCAAGCCATCGAAGTCGACCGGCCGCCAGCGGTCCCGGCCGGCTGTGCGGATTGCCCAGCCCTGTTCGTTGGAGGCGGGCTCGACCAGGACCGCCTGGCCGTCGCCGATGCGGGTGGCGAGGAGTTCCCAGAGGCGGTCACGGACGCGGCGGCTCGGGTTGCCGACGAAGACTCCGGCGTTGACCTCGACCATCCAGCGGGTGAGATGGCCGCGCAGCCCCTCGGGAGCGGCGATCAGGACGATCACGGTCATGACGTCCCCTCCGGCGGCTCCGATGAGGATGGCTCGTCGAACTCCGGTCCGATGATGGTGATGTGCTGCTCACCCATACCCGCCTCGGCCGCGCGGACGTGGACGTCCCGTTCCGCGGGCGGAGCGGCATCCGGCGGTCCCCCGGACAGGGCATCGGCCGCCCAGTTCACCCCGGCAGGGACCGATCCGCGGCGCTCGTCCCACAGTTCGCTGGTTTCCGGGGTGTCGAAGTCGATGTCCGGTGGGTTCAAGAGGGCTTTCACGTCGTGCACGATGCGGCTAAGGAGCTTGGTCTCGGCGATCTGGTCGCGCAGGCCGATACGGGCGTCCCGCTCGTCGGTGAGGCCCTGGGCGGCGAGGTCGAAAGCGAGCGGGACGGTGTACTCGGCCTTGTAGAGGTCCGCGACATCGAGGACGAAGGAGATCGCCGATCCGGTGTGGACGAAGCCCAGCCCGGGACTGGCGCCGAGCCCGACCACGACCGCATGGCAGATGCCGTAGAGCGCCGCGTTGGCGGCGGACAGCAGACGGTTGAGGTCGTCGCCCGCGGCGAAAGCGTCCCCGGCCTTGTAGACGCGGCCGTCCCACGGAACGCCGGTGCGACGGGAGTGTTCCTGGTAGAGCTTGCGGAAGCGCACCCCCTCGCGGCCCCGCAATTGCTGCATGGTCGCCTTGGACACATCCTCGCCGGGGAAACGCATTCCGTACATGGCACGGGCGACGTTCAGACGTTCCTTGGGCCGGGTGACGAGCCATGCCTGGCGGTGGAGCAGGCCGGCGCCGCGGCTGGGGCCGAGGCCGGCCGCGTACATCCGTACGCCCTGTTCGCCGACCCAGCAGACGGCGGTGCCCGAGTCGGCAAGCAGGCGGATGGCGCCGTGGGTGACGCGGGTGCCGGGGCCGATGAGCAGGACGGCGATCATGGCGGCCGGTACGCGTACGGTCTCGCGTTTGTTGATGACGACGACGGCGTTCTCGTCACGGTCGAGGTGGCTGCGTTCGACGTAGACGCTGGATACACGGTCCACGATGCGGTGCAGGTCGTGCGGGTCGGCCTTCCACCAGGGCTCGGCCATGGCTCGGTCAGTCCTTCCTCGGAGACAGTGGGGTGATCGGAGACAGTGGGGTGAGGGGGGCCAGGGTCAGGAGCCCGCAGCCGTATGCCTTGGAGGGGCCGATGCCCTCCAGGAGGCGAGTGGTGAACGCCGTGGGGTCGGTGACACGCAGCCGCCCTTCGAAGGTGGCGCTGTGGAAGGTGACACGAGGGCCCTTGCCGCCCTTGGTGAAGGAGTGGCGCTGCCGGTCGGTGATCCGGACCTCGCGGAGAGGGGCCAGTTCCGCGTCCGACGGCACCTGCGGGCGCTGCCCGGCGAGACCGGGCGCCGGGGGGTCGGTGCGGGCTGCCGGGATGTCGAATCCCCAGCGTTCGGTGCGGTCGAGGAACCAGCCGAGCTGGGCGGCCGCCGTACGGTGCCCGAGCCGGAAACCTCGTACACGCTTGCTGTCCGCGCGGGCGGACAGGCGGGCCGCCTGAGCGGGGGTCGGGGCGTGCGGGGCCTGGGTGTTCTGGACAGGGCTGGCCGTCAGGCGGAAGGCGAACTCGCGGCCGACGGCGATCTGCCGGAGCACGGGCGCGTAGTCGCGGACCGCGACGTGCTCCCCGTCGGCGTCGGGCCAGCCCGCCTGCTCGACCACATGCGTCCAGTCCGGCCGGGAGCCGGTGAGGACGAAGAGGTGGGGGCGGTGGGGATTGTCGGCGTCCAGTCGCCACAGGACCCGTTCGCTGCCCGCGGCTCCCGGCACCCCGCCCATGACGGCGCCGTGCATGGTTCGGGGGTTGGCGAGCAGCAGACGGCTCCGCGCCCGCAGCGGGTTGATACGGATACGGGAGAGATAGGTCATGGCGATCACCAGCCCAGCAGGGCGAAGGGGTCGTGTCCGGCGTCGGCGTCCGGGCCGGTGGAGCGGTCGTCGTCGGTACCCGTGCCAGGAAAGCCAGGAAAGCCGGGAGAGCCGGGAGAGCCGGGAAGGCCCGGAAAGCCCGTGGGGATGCTCAGCCAGTCGTGCCGTACGCGCCGGCCGGTGAAGGCACGGGAGTGCGGGTGGAAGGAGACGGGCGCGTCGTGAAGGACGTCGTTCCCGGCCGGGTCCTCCACGGTGACCGCACGGTCCAGCCGGGCGGGGTGGAGAGGGCGGCCGAGCCCCCGCTCGCGGCCGCGCTGGGACGCGTACTGTTCCCGGGCCCGTCGGGACGCCTGCCAGGGAACCTCCCGCAGCACTTCCTCGATGTCCCCGTCGCGCACGCCGAGGGAGAGCGGCTGGGTGGGCGGGCAGGAACGGCGGCCCAGGGCCAGCGGGAACGCGGGTGCGCGCAGGGCCCGGTCGAGGGTGCCGAGCAACGGGCGGGGCCCTGCCACCGCGGCGACGAACACCGCGTCCTGGAGGTAGTAGCGGACGGTGACGTGCGTGTTCTTGGCGGGGGAGGTCGGCTTCTGGATGCCCTTCGCGTTCACCCCGGCCTGGGGCAGCGGACGGCCCCGGTAGTCGCTGACGGTGTGGTAGTCGCGCAGCAGCGTGCCGGGCTGGTCGACGCGGATGCCCAGGCGGAGGTGCAGGAAGTCGTCGAGAGGGTCCTCGCGGGCCCGCCCGGAGGCCGCGGCGAGCAGACCGATCACTCCGGACTTGGTGGGTTCGGAGCCGGTCTCCCGCCGGTTGAAGGCGCTGCGGGAGCCCCATGACTGGAGCGGTCCGGCGAGGCGGAGCAGCAGTACCGCCCGCTCCTCGGGCTGCGGGATGTGCGGTGACGTCATCATCGGGCGGCCCGCTTGAGGGTATCGGTCAGATGGGCGCGCAGGCCGTCGAGGAGGCGGGGGAAGGGGAGGGCTTCGCCGAAGGTGTGCTCCAGCAGTTCGGCGGTGTCACCCGTGGCCGGAAAGGTGTGGCACAGAGCGGTGAAGGCGGGGGTGTGGCCCCAGGTGCTGACGGCCTTGGCATGCTCCCGCGCCAGCTGGGCCGCGGAGGCCGCCGCGATTCCCGACGTACTGGCGGCGACCGGCTCCTCGAAGGCGGAGACGAGGTTGACGGGCTGATCGGACCGTACGGTGACGGCGACGAGACTCGGCAGGGTGCGGTGCGCGAAGGAATTCCCGTATCCCGAGGGGATGGAGCGGGCGAAGGAGGTCAGGAACTCCTCGACCGCAGTTACCGCGGCTTCGTCGTCCGTGAGGTTGGCCAGGAGCTGGTGGAGGCCGACGGTCGCGTAGCGGTAGAGCGTCGCGGAGTTGAAGCCGATGGTGCCGATCATCCCGGCGCCGGTCTCCTCGCCCTTCTCCTGTTCGTCGTCCACCGCGGTGAAGTAGTCGAACTCCAGCTCCACCGCGTGCGTGGACAGAGCGTGGGCGACCTGGGTGGCCGCGTCGACATTGAGCGCCGGGATGTCGGCGACCATGCGCCCGAAGAGAGCGACATCCATGGGGTGCCCGGTGCTGAACTTCTCCTGCACGGAGAGCTGTTTGATCTCCGCGGCCAGCTCCTCGTCCTCCAGGGCGGCCAGCTCGGCCGCCCGGTCCTTCACCAGGGCCGCTACGGCGTCCAGCTGGCGGCGGCCGTAGAAGAAGAGGTAGGCGGTCTCGCCCTCCCGCTTCCCGGCGCTGATCTTCAAGGACGCCAGCAGCGCGCTCGCCAGACGGCTCGCCGCCTCGTCGTCCAGACCGGACACGGAGGCGATCCGCCCGGCGAGCGCCCCGCCGATCCGCCGGGTACGGGTGGCGAGATCCTGCTCGGGAAGACGCTCGCTGAAATGGGTCCGGGTGGCGCGCTTCCACGCCTGCGAGGAGACGCGTGAGCGGCGCACCCCGCCGAAGTACGCCTCCTTGGGGTTGCCCTGGTCGTCCCGGTTGAGGTTGGCCGGGGGCACGGTCTGAAGGATGTGGACGTCGATGTAGGTGCGGGGCGATGGCGGTGCCATGAGTCCTCCGGCGGTTCTGCCAATGCCAAGGGCAATGGGTACGGGCACGAGTACGGGGCTGGGCGAACAGGCAGCGCTTGTGAGGGCGGCCAGCCCTCCTGGACCTGCGGGGGGGGCGTTCGGCAGCGCGGTCAGCGCGCCTTCGCGGAGGATTCCTTCTCGGAGGATTCCTTCTCACCCCGGGCGTTCCCCACGTGATAAGCGAGCCCCCAGTCCCGGCGGACGCTCTGCCGGGACTCGGTGTAGTGCCAGCGCTTGATGTCCTGGAGCAGACGGTCGTAGTCGAGCGGGGCCTCCACGGAGCGCAGTTGGGTGACGAGTCCACGCAGCCGGTAGACGAACGCGGTGACCGAGGAGGCATGGACCGCCGAGGCGACGCGGCGGTCCACGGCCTCCTCGCTGAAGCGGTCCCTGAGGTGCAGGGTCCGCAGTGCGGTCCCGATATGGCTGCCGGGACTGTGCATGGGGCGGCTCTGGCTCTGCTGGTGCAGACCGTAGAGCGAGAGGGCGGCGTGTTCGGCCTCCAGCTCGGTGGTCACCTGCCCGTCGACGGGGCTGGTGTAGAAGCGCCAGAGCGCGGGTACGGTGCCGGCCGGTCGCCCGAGACCGGAGCGCAGCGCCGCCAGATCCTCGCCGGGGGGCTGCGGGGACACCCCGTTCGCCCGCTGCTTGCGCCAGGCGCCATCGGCGTCCACGCGTTGCGCCCAGTAGCGGCGGGGGGCGGGGTCACCGGCAGGGGTGGGTTCGTTCCGCGGGGAGTTGGACACGACGGTCCCCTTCCATCAGAAGGCCATCAGGTGTGAGGGGGTGGCGCCCGGAGCGCGAGGGGCCCGGGTCACCGGCCGCTGCCGCGCTGTGCGGCGCGGCGGGTGAGGACCGCGTCCAGACGGTCACGGAAGCTCTTCTCCGCGGTACTCAGCCGGTACATGTAGTCCTTGCCGTCCCTGGCGACCGAGCGGCGGCCGGTGAACAGACCGGGCGCGGCGGTGGAGAAGACCTGCTCGGCCACCTTCCAGGTGGCGCGTCCCGCCTTCTCCTCCCAGGCTTCGAGCCCGCGTTCGGACGCGTCGAAGTCCTCTCCCACCGTGCGCAGACCGGCCAGCAGCCGCCGTACGACGGGGTCGAGGGCGTGCAGCAGGGTGTCGCCGGGCCGCTGCCCCTTGTCCCACGGAATCGGTGGGCTGCCGGCGGCTCGCCGCAGATCCGCGGAGAGGGTGTTGACGGCCGCGGCGAGTGCCTCGGCCTGTTCGACGGCTGCCAGGAGCGTGCCGTAGACGATGCCGTCCGGGTCCAGTGCGGTGACGGGTAGCGGGATCTCGTCGAAGAAGACGTCCTCGATGACGGCGGACTGGTTGCCGTACGCGATGCCGCTCAGCTCGATCTGGAGGGGATACGCCTCCGGCAGCCGGTCCAGCGTCTCGCTGAGGGAGCTGAGCAGGGCACTGGTCCGGAATCCAGTGCGGGTGGCGGTGGCCTCTCGGTCCGTGCCCGTACTCTCGACCGCCAGCAGAGCCTCCAGGCCACGCCAGGCGGCTCGCCCCGGCTGATGCCGACGGGGCCGCTCATTCGTCGGCGCCGCGCCTCTGCCGTTCTTCTCGTCTTTCGTCCTGGCGCCCTTCCGGGCGGGCGATGGGGGGCGGTCCCGGGTGGACGATGGGGGGCGGTCCTTGACCCAGCTCGTATGCGGCTCGTCGGGAGGGGTCACGGTGAGCCGGTCGCCGGCCGCGACGACGACTCGGGTGACCCGGGTCCCGGCCGGAGTCCGATCGGGGATCAGCCGGATACGCCGGGACTGCCAGGTCCACAGATCCAGCAGCCCACGGGCCGGACGCGTCTGCCAGGCGGCGGTGGCACACGACAGAGTCTCCTCGACCCTGCCGTCCTTCGTGCGCCGGAGCCACTGCGGCAGGTCGTCCGACAGCGCCGCCTGCCCGAAGGGGATGTTCAGCAGCAGGGTCTCGAACATCGTGCGCCCCACCGGCATCACCACCCCCAACTGTCCCAGCGGCCCGGTCGGGTTGCCCATCGTCTTACCGGATTTCGCCTCCGGATCCCCTACGACGCCGGTCTTGATGGCGGCGATGTCCCAGCAGTGGGTGTGGATGAGCCAGCGCGCGGCCTGCGCGGGGGTCAGTTCCAGCGGGTCGCCCTCCGTGCGGGAGGAGAACAGCGGCACGTTGTTCCCCGTCGCGGCCGTCGCGACCAGGAGGGCCGATCCCTTTGTCTCTCCCTTGGCCGTGTGCAGTCCGGCAACTTGCCCGAAGGGGTCGACAGGATCGAACAGGTCGAAGAGGTGATGGTAATCGTCCAGATAGGCGACGAGTTTCCGCCGCTGCTCGGGCGTGAAAGCACCGGCCCGAAACATGTCCACCCACTGGGCGGAATTCGCGGGCCGGCCGAGTGCGTGCGTGACGACGGGAAGCAACAACTGACGGAAAATAGCGGGCTTCTGGGTCGGCAACTCGACCACAAGGTCCTGTAACCGATCGGCCTCCAGAAGAAGGCGACGCAGCCCGACTTCCTCCACCACTCCGGAATAAACCGAATTCCGCCCCACGGAACCGTCACCGCCCAGGCCCTTTACGGGTAACCAGGGCTCATCCAGCAAATTAAACAATGGGGTCCCTCCTGCCACCGCCCCCATTTCCGTCATGCTCCGACCCCGGAGGCCCTGTCCGCAGCCTTCTCCTCCACCAGACCCAATTCCTTCTCATAGCGCACCACCCGATCGGCGAGAACAGTCCCGCGCCCCGGGTCGAGAACGAGTGCCGGGCTGTAGCCGAGCCGGGGGTGACCGAGCCATCCGGGCAGGGGGGCAAGCTCCAGAGCCGCTGCCGCCGTGTAGCGCGGGGGAAGCCGTACGGTCCCACCGAGGACGTCCTCCAGCAGGGCGTCCGGTACGTCCCCGTTCACCGTCAGGGCCCGACCCGAAAGCGTCCGGTACGTCTCACCGTCCCGCATCACGACGATGACCTCCGTACTGGCCTCGCCGTCACGGACCACCGCGTCCAGGTCGGTGTCACGACCGGCGCCCGGGACCGCGGAGTAGTGCAGTCCGGACAGGGTCGTACCCTCTCGGTCGCCCCGCCGGGTCAGCAGGCATCCGGACGCGTGGTCGGCTCGCCGCCGCTGCTCCTCCTCCCACCGCAGCCGGGCCGACTCCGCGTCCTCGCGCCATGCCTGCGGCATCCCGTCCGCGCCCTCGCTCCCGCCCTCGCCGTATCCGAGCGCGACCAGTGCGGGAACCTGCCCCGGAACACGCCAGCCGTCGGTGACCGTCGTGGGGGTGAAGAGCAGCGCGGCGGCTCTGAGGAGCAGGTGACGCCCGTAGACGAACTCGGACCCGCCGAGAAACCGCGGCGCGGGACGCTCCAGGGCCGCCGCCTCGCCCGTACCGTCGAACCCGGTGATCACCACCCTCGGTCGGTCCAGCCGGCCGGGACGGGCGGTCTCCGCATGCCGGTGCAGGCGCCCGATCCGCTGAAGCAGCAGGTCGATCGGGGCGAGGTCGGTGATGAGGAGATCCGCGTCGACGTCGAAGGACTGCTCCGCGATCTGAGTGGCCACCACGATCAGTCGCGCCGGTCGGCTCGACGGCCGGTCCTTCTCCTGCGCACCGAGCAGGCCCAGGCATTCGTCCGTGCGATCGGCCCGTGGCCCGACGGCGATACGCCCGTGCAGCAGCAGCACATCGTCACCGAAGCGGGTACGGAGTTCCATGTACAGGGATTGCGCGCGGTCGACGGTGTTCCGGATCACCAGCGCACACCCACCGTCGGCAAGCTCGCGGCCGAGGCAGGCGGCGACCGATGCGTCAGCCGCGGCCCGGGCCGCTTCGCGCTGCTCGTACGGCAGTTGCGGACCCGGAATCGTCTCCGGCAGGAACTCGACGCCGACGACCAGATCGTTGCGCCAGCTCGCACAGTGGCCCACGGCGAAGCGCGAACCGGAGCCATCGGGGGCCCGCCACGCGCTGGTGACCGACGGATAGCCGAGCGGATCGGGCAGTCCCTCGGCGGAGAATTCCTCGCGGGACGCGGCACCGGCGAGATAGGAGTCGATCAGCTCGCGGCGCTGCCGGGGCGGCAGGGTCGCGGACAGCAGCACGACCGGCACACCGGCCTGGCCCAGCCAGCGCAGGCCCTCCTTGAGGAACTGCGACATGTAGACGTCCGCCGCGTGGATCTCGTCGAGGACCACGACCTTGCCGGCCAGCCCCGCCATGCGGAGCATCACATGCTTGGTCCGGGTGGCGGCGAACAGCAACTGGTCGATGGTGCCGACGACGAAGGGACACAGCAGCCCTCGCTTCGCGCCCAGGAACCACTCCGCGGGCCCCCGCGACGAGGACTGGGCCGCCACGCCTCCCAGTGGACCAGCGCCGACCCCGTACAGATCATCGTCCTCGCACTCGCCGTACTCGTCGATTCCTCCGAACCTGTCCTCCGAGGCGGAGGCACCGTCCGGCACCAGCAGTTCCCGCCACTCCTTGTTGAACATCCGCTTGCCGTGCAGCAGGGCGACCTGAGCGGCCAGGTCCTCCCCGATGTGGGAAACCCATGACCTGACCTGGCTGAACATCGGATCGCAGGTGGACTGCGTCGGCATCCCCACGAACACGCCGTCCGCGCCGAACTTCGCCGCCAGGATCTCGGCCGCCAGCAGCGCGGCCTTCGTCTTCCCTTCCCCCATCGGCGCCTCGACCACCAACAGCCCCGGAGCCTCCATCCTCCGCGCCGCGTCCATGACCATCCGCTGCGACGGCCGAGGATCCTGCCCGAACCGCTCACCGAACGCCTCGGGCCCCGGCTCGGCCAGACGCCCCCACCCACCACGCAGGCGAAGCCCCTCCCACGCCGCAGCGGCACGGGCGCGGGCGGGCGGGAGGGTCACCCTTTCCAGCACCTCGACACCGGTGAAGTGCCGCTCGTCGCTGGCGATCCAGTCCGCCATCACGATGAGCCCGCTGAGATGCAGCTGCGCGGCGCGCGAGGGAACCCGGCGGGGCTCGACCTCAGCCAGCTCACGAAAACCCAGCTCCTCCGTGAACCGCCGCACCAACGCCTCCTGCACCTCGGGCCAACGGCCACCACCGGCCAGTTGCCCCCGCGCGCTGCGGGACGGCTGCGTGCCCGCGTAGTCGGGGAACGCACCGTGGTGCCCCGCCACCAGCGGCCATACCCAGGCCACGTGCTCCTCGCTCCAGCCGCCCTTGGGCAGGATCTCCTGGAGCAGATACCCACCGGCCCGGTCATGCCGCCACCTGCACCGAGCGATCGCGGGCTCCGACCAGCCGAGCCCGGCCGCGCGCACCGCTTCCGCGCCTTTCGGCCACATTCGCTGAAACGCGGGAGTGGCCTTCCCACAGTCATGCACCCCACACAGCCAGGCGAACAGCCGACGGCCCTTGCCCGGCCCCCCGGCGATCTCGTCCAGCATTCGTCTGGTGGCGGGCGCAAGGAATCCGTCCCACATACATTCCGCCACGGCTGCCGTGTCCAGAAGATGCGACAACAGCAGATTCATCGACCCGCCGGCCTTTTCCTCGGACTTCCCCCACAGCACACCAAGGAGATCACCGAAATCACCGACCGCGCCAACTCCACGCCTGGACACGCCACCTGCTCTGTTCGGATCAGTAGAGTGACTGGGGAGTCTAGGGTCGGCACTGAGGCAGGAGTGGGGGATTGACCATAGTTGCCTTTTCTCGCCGACTGTTGATCCGTTCTGATCGGGATCTCGGGGCGATCCGACTGAAGGGAAACGGGGTGCCTTGCGGATAGGAGTGGAGGTCGGGAAGGGGTGGCCCCGCGTGTGCGGGGGTGGTCCCTCGGTCCTCGTCGAGCCTCCGGCCGACCCAACGTTGGCCCCGCGTGTGCGGGGGTGGTCCTCCGACCTGACCGGGTGGACACCGACCGGCGCCGTCGGCCCCGCGCGGGCGGGGTGATCCGATCCCGCAGATCATCATCACGGCGTCTTGCTCGTCGGCCCCGCGCGTGCGGGGTCCCATCTGGGCGGTGTAGAAAGCCTGCGCAGTGCCGCAGTCCCCGCGCGGCGGGGTTTGATCGCGTCCCCTGCACGGCCCCGCGTGGGATGTGCCAGGGGCGTCTTCACTTGATCGCTTGGGGGGCGGGGTGGCCGGATTCGAACCGGCGTCCTCGCGATTTTGGAGACCGTGCGCGTCGACCGCTGCGCTACACCCTCCCCGGCCACAAGCATATCTCCAGGGTTCGAGCCTGCTCGGACGACCAGAACCCGCCTTCTACCACGGTCATCACGACCGCGGTAGGGGCGTTCCGTCGTATCCGAAGGTGCGGCAGACCTGTCCGGATGCCGGGCCTGGACGTTGTCAGTCGAGTGCCTCTATGGCCCGCAGGATCAGCGCGCGCTTCCGCCCCGTACACCGCCATTTCCGTGAGTCGCCAAGAACCCCCGGCCCGGGCGGGTCATCCCCAGCCGCAACAACCAGCGAAGGAGACCAGCATGAGCGCACCGCCCAACCCCGGACCCGACCCGGACCCCAAGCCCGGCCCGGTACCCGCCCTCCCGCGCCGGCTCATCAGCGACCGCCAGTTCACCAGCTGCCGGAGCACCGTCCAGGACGGCAACCCGGACATGCCCGAGGAACTGGCCAGCCGCATCGTGGAAGAGGGCCTGAAGTTCGTGGCGGCCTGCGCGAAGAACCCCGGCGTCGGCCTCGCCCCGTCCCGATCGCCGACGAAAGCTGGCGCACGCCCTCATCCTGCACACCACCCTGTACGCCGAACTGTGCGAGGCACTGGGCGGCTTCGTGCACCACCACCCCGGCTACGACCCCACGAACTACGACCCGCCCACCCTGGACCGCACCCGCGAAAAGATCACGGAACTCGGCTGGGAAGCGAACCGCAGCTGTGGGGACCACCGTCCGACGAGACCTTGGCGTCTGTCGCGGCGAACCGCCAGCACGCCCCGGACTGCACCATCGTCATCACCCCGAGGCAGAAGCCCGGCATCCTCTAACCTCCTCCGTGGAGGTAGCAGATGTCCGAGTGGATCGACCCGCGGTACGCGGAGCTGGTCGCCGCGTGGAAGCGCGCACAGCAACCCGGCTCCCTTGACCCGCAGCAGGAACGGCCCGTGCGGGGCTTCATGATCCCGCCCAAGCCGTAGCAGGCAGCACAGAACACCGGCCCTCGGCCGACGCGATCACTGAAGGCCCGAGAACGCCGTCGACCTCAGCTCAGATGTCTTCTGACCTGGGGTCGTGTCGTAGGCCCTGTGGGACTCGAACCCACAACCAAGCGATCAAGAGTCCTGGCCAGAGGATGCCAGGTGGTACCGCACAGTACCCCCGCCTCCGGAACCACCAGGCCAGAGCACGTCCGCGTCGCGGGGCGATCTGTCTGGTGGCAAGCGGTGCCACTTCGTCCGCTCACGCAGAGGACAGCTGTCCGAGGGCAATCCCCGCGATGCGGGGCACAAGAACCTGCTGGACACTGACGAATTCTCTCCGGAAGACCACGTCGGACTTCAGGTCACTGGCGACTTCCCGTCGCGAACCGAACAACTCTCCAGGACTGCCTGACTGTCGCCGGGATCCATCGGCCTTCTCCTTGCCCTTCCCCACGGCCCGCCAAAAAGATCATCACAACTCCTGGCCGACTCAACACCGTTCCCGCGCACGCCGCCCTCTCAACTCGGTTCAGTAAGGTGACCGGGAGTCCAGAGTCAGCACCGACAGCGGGCGGGTGATCGACCATAGTGTTCATCCTGATCGACATTTCAGACCGGATCCCACTGAATGAAAACAGGGCCTCCCGCTGAAAGAAGTGCAGGTCAAGAAGTGTCGGCCCCGCGCAGGCGGGGGTGTTCCGCTGGGCGTCTCCAAGGCCCTCGTCGCCTCGGGGTCGGCCCCGCGCAGGCGGGGGTGTTCCGCAGGGCGTGCACCAGGACGAGGAGACCGGGCAGTCGGCCCCGCGCAGGCGGGGGTGTTCCGAGCCTCGCGTGCCTGTTCCGCCTCCATCTGACGTCGGCCCCGCGCAGGCGGGGGTGTTCCGTGGGCGGGATAGTCGGTGGTGGTGATCCACCCGTCGGCCCCGCGCAGGCGGGGGTGTTCCGAGCGTGCCGTGCGTGAGCAGGAGCGGCTCGACGTCGGCCCCGCGCAGGCGGGGGTGTTCCCGTGACCGGCTACTCCGTGGCCCTGCCCGGCGAGTCGGCCCCGCGCAGGCGGGGGTGTTCCCAGATTCCCGGGCACCTCATGGTGGTGGACCCAGTCGGCCCCGCGCAGGCGGGGGTGTTAAGGGGAGGGCCAGGCAGCCCAGCACGCAGAGGAGCGCTATGCCCCATATGCCCGTAAAGCCGGAATTTGGCAAAGTGGGTAAAATCTCGGCCCTCGGCTAGCCAAATATGCAGGTCGGCTCCTGTGGTCCCCGCACGCGCGGGGGTGGTCCCAGGACCGGCATCACGGCGTGGGCCAGGGCCTTGTGGTCCCCGCACGTGCGGGGGTGGTCCCGCGCGAACGATCGCGGGGTCGCCGAGGTAGGAGTGGTCCCCGCGCGTGCGGGGGTGGTCCCGTGTTGGCGTGGCCGGACTGGAAGGCCGCCGGGTGGTCCCCGCGCTTGCGGGGAGTGGTCCCCACAGGAACAGCAATCAGGTCGCCTCGCTCAGACGAGCGTGCGGCCCGGCATGCAGAAGAAGGAAACGTCTCACGGATGGCCAGCAGGACGCCGCGCATAGAGCACCGCATCCGCTGGAAGCCCGTTGCGCCTTCCCTGAGTGCCTACGGCCCGAAGAGGCGATCGATGGCCTCGAAAAGGGGCCAGGGAGGCGAGGGTGACAGCACGGGAGCCCAGGCTCCACCCCAGGGCCGCCGTGTTGCCAGCCCCCTCGCACAGAAGGAAGGAGCAGCGATGGGTGCCCTCTACGGAGTCAGCCGAGCAGCCGACTCCGGTCGCAGCCTTCCCGCACCCGTCAGTTCTCACACGGCATACAGGAAAGGTCCCGCAACAACTGGAACACCGCGTGCGGGCATGTCAACGTAGACGACTTCCCGAACTCCCCGGTCACCGAAGGCATCAGCCCGTCACCCAGGCTCCTTGGAGGCGCCCCTGCACCCGCACCACCCCCACAGTCCCGTCCCTCCCGACTCCCCGGACCCGGTGTACTGGGTCACCCCACGCCACCTCGCCGGCGACGACAACGCCCTCGCCGAGCACGTCGGCGACACCCTCACCGCCCTCGGCTGGCGCATGTGGCCCACTGCCCGCAACACCCTCCTCCACACCAGCCCCGACGGGCTGCGCGGCGCCGAATGGACCCTCGCCGCCCACCCCTTCGAACTCGGCGGACTGCCCGTCGCCTGGCAACTCAGCGCCCGTACCCACACCAGGTCCGTGATGACGGAGTGGAACGCGTACTTCACCCCGGGCACCCCCACCTACCTCCTCCGCGCCCTGCACGCACACAAAGCGCCCGCCGCCCCCTCCCCCCGGACACGGGAGGCGGTTCTTGCTGCGCTGATCGAGCAGGGCTGGTTCCGCGATCTCGACAGTCCTCATACCACCGCCCCAGACCCTGGCTTCTCCTCCGCCCTCTCCCTGGAAGCCGTACCACCGCCCATCCAGGACGCCGACCCACGCCCCGACCTCACCGGCTGGCAAGCATGGGCACAACCCTTACTCAGCGAGCCGTATCTGTGGTGTGCCGCCTTCAGCCCGAGCGTCCCCCACGACCTGGTCGCCGCCTTCGCCTCCTCACTCGCCTCACCGGTCCCGGTACCCCGCCGCACCCTGCCCGACAGCTCCAGGGACCGGCTCGTCGTCGTCCACCGCACCTGACCGGCGTTCACCGTGACGGAGCGCGTCGTGTGGCGAGCGGAGCGAAGTCGCTGACCGGCAGCGATGCACGAAGGCTCTCTCGGGCTCCAGCCCCAATGCGGCAACGGCCCACCGTGCGACGCGAGACGACGAGGCCCAGGCGCTCCGCCAGGTCCTGCGTGGACGTCTTCGCCCGCGTGAGGAGGAGTTTCACCTGGGCTCTCCCGGATTCGGCGCGGGATACGGTGAAGACCTTCCGCTCCGCCCGCGTCAGGGCGTCCAGGACTCGGCGGCGCGGGACGAGCTGCTCCTGTTCGTCCTCGCTCATCTTTCCAGGTACCGCGGATCGCCTTCGGACAGAATCGGGCGCCCACGCAGGCGGGGCGGAATGCTGCTGACGCCGGGTCGGTCCGGTGGAAGCATGACGACGGCCTCCTCCTAACCGATGCCGGTCCCCGTCCGGATGCTGCTGCCCAGGAACCAAGGGGTAGTCGGCACCTGTGGTCAAGGCTCCAGGTGCCCGACGGCTGGCTGTACGGGGCCGGGCTCCCGACGTTCTGACGCGGACCAATCCGTCGTCGGCTCGGGCTCGGATTACGGGTGGAGATGTCCGGACCACGGAGGACCGTGTGGAAGAAGCCGTTTTTATCGGCAGGAATCCGTCGACCGAGCCCGATCTGGAGGAGTTGGTGGCGCAGGTGGCCCTCGGGGGCGAGGAGTCGTTCGCCGGGGTGTACGACGCCGTGGCCGGGCGGGTGCTGGGGGTGGCGCGGGCGGTGCTGCGTGACCGGGCCCAGTCCGAGGAGGTCGCCCAGGAGGTCCTCGTGGAGGTGTGGCGGACCGCTCCCCGCTACCGCCCCGACCGGGGCACCGCCCTCAACTGGATCCTGACCCTGGCCCACCGGCGCGCGGTGGACCGGGTGCGTTCGGTGGAGGCGGCGGCCGTACGGGACCACAAGGCGGCGCTGCTGGACCGGATGCCGGAGTACGACGAGGTGAGCGAGCAGGTCGAGGCGCGGCTGGAGCGGGAGCAGGTACGGCGCTGTCTGCGCACGCTGACCGAGGTGCAGCGGCAGGCGGTGACGCTGGCGTACTACCGGGGGCTGACGTACCGGCAGGTGGCCGAGGCGCTGAGACTGCCGTTGGGGACGGCCAAGACCCGGCTGCGGGACGGGCTGATCCGGATGCGTGACTGCCTGGGGGTGTCGCTGTGATGGCCGACGGACCGAACCCGCCCATCTGGGGACCGGAACCGCTCACCGACGATCCGCACCGGCTCACCGGCGCCTACGCGCTGGACGCGCTGGACGGGGACGAGCGGGTGGCGTTCGAGCGGCATCTGACCGGATGCGCGCCGTGCGCGCAGGAGAGCGCGGAGTTGTGTGCCACGGCTGCCCGGCTGGGGCTGGCCGCCTCCGCCGTGCCGCGCCCGGAGATGCGCGCGCGGGTGCTGCGCCGGATCACCACCGTCCGGCAGGTGCCGCCTCGCCCGGCGGTGCCGGTCCGCCCGGAGCGGGGGACGAGGCGGGCCCGTGCGTCGGCGCGGTGGGCGCTGGCGGCCTGTCTCGCCGTCGCGACCGCTCTGGGGGGAACGGCCTGGTGGCAGTACGAGCGGGCCCGGGACGCCGAGAACCGGGTACAGGTCGCGGAGCGGGCGGCGGCGGAGGTGGCCGCCGTGCTGTCCGCGCCGGACGCGCGAGTCGTGTCCGGCAGCCTCGGGGGCGACGGGGCGACGGGGCGTGTGGTGGTGTCCCGGTCCCGGGACCGGGCGGTGTTCGTGGCCGCCGGGCTACCGCGTCCGCCCACGGGGAAGACGTATCAGCTGTGGTTCGACGACGGGGGTGTGATGCGGGACGCGGGGCTGCTGGATGCGGGGCGGGCGGATCAGGCGGTCCTGATGGGGGGAGTTGTCGGGCGGGCCTCGGGGATGGGCATCACGGTCGAGCCCGAGGGCGGTTCGGCGCGGCCCACGTCCGTACCGCTGGCGGTGCTGGCGTTCGCCTAGCCGGGGGGATGGAGAGTAGCTCCAGGGGGGGGGGGGGGGGAGGTGTGGGGGGCGCCACGCGCGACGCACAGGTGACCCAGGCAAGAGGACGGGGCGGGGGCCGCAGATGAAGAGGAAGAAAAGATCTCGCAG